>NZ_JBJGYP010000016.1:0-136015 GCF_054050055.1 Geodermatophilus sp. SYSU D00814 | reverse complement strand
GCCTTGGACGAGGGGGCGGTCGTGGCCCACCGCCGGGCGGCGGGCCACCCCCCCGACCGACACCCCGGCCGCGGCACGATCAGGTCACCTGATCGTGGCGGGAGACCCCCGGCCGGCTACTGCTGGGCGCCGTCCACCGGCTCGACGGCGGCCGGCTGCTCCGCGCGCTCGGTGACCACCGCGGCCCACTCGGCGATGCGCCGGGCGACGTCCTGCTCGGTCAGCCCGCAGTCGGCCAGCACCTGCCCGCGGCTGCCGTGCTCGAGGAACGCCTGGGGCAGGCCGAGGGACCGCACGGGGACGTCGACCTGGTGGTCCTGCAGCGCCCGGGTCAGCGTCGAGCCGACGCCGCCGGCCCGCCCGCAGTCTTCGACGGTGACCACCAGCCGGTGCGCGCCGGCCAGCTCGACGAGCTCGTCGGCGACCGGCAGCACCCAGCGCGGGTCGACGACGGTCACCCCGATGCCGTGGTCGGCGGCGCGCTCGGCGGCGGCCAGGCAGGTGGGCACCATCGACCCGACGGCGACCAGCAGCACGTCGGCCCGCTCCCCGCGGCGCAGCACGTCGACCGGCCCGCGCCGCTCCAGCGCCGGGACGTCGACCGGCGGGGCGCCCTTGGGGAAGCGCACGACCGTGGGCCCGTCGGACACCGCGACCGCCTCGCGCAGCACCTCGCGCAGCGTCGGCTCGTCGCGCGGGGCGGCCATGCGCAGCCCCGGGACGACGGAGCAGATCGAGAAGTCCCACATGCCGTTGTGCGAGGCGCCGTCGGTGCCGGTGACCCCGGCCCGGTCGAGGACGACGGTGACCGGCTGCCCGTGCAGGGCGACGTCCATCAGCAGCTGGTCGAAGGCCCGGTTGAGGAAGGTGGAGTAGACCGCGACCACCGGGTGCAGGCCGGCCATCGCCATGCCCGCGGCGCTGGTCAGCGCGTGCTGCTCGGCGATGCCGACGTCGAAGGTGCGCTCGGGGAACCGCTCGGCGAAGGCGGCCAGGCCGGTGGGGTGCAGCATGGCGGCGGTGACCGCGACGACGTCGGCCCGCTCGGCGCCGATGCGCACGAGCTCGTCGGAGAAGGCCGCCGTCCAGTCGCGCGCGGCGACCGGACCGACCCCGCTGTCGGGGTCGAACACGCCGGTGGCGTGCCAGGCGTCGATCTGGTCGGTCTCGGCCGGTGGGTAGCCGAAACCCTTGGTGGTGACGGCGTGCACGATCACCGGGCGACCGAAGGACCGCGCCCGGCGCAGCGCGGACTCCAGCCCCTCGACGTCGTGGCCGTCGACCGGGCCGACGTACTTCAGGCCGAGGTCCTCGAACATGCCCTGCGGCGCGAGGACGTCCTTGACGCCCTTCTTGAGCCCGTGCAGCGCGTCGTAGAGCGCCGAGCCCACGACCGGGGCCCGGTGCAGCGCCTGCCGGATGGCCAGCAGCGCCTGCTCGTAGCCGGGGCGCAGCCGCAGCGTGGCGAGCGCGTCGGCGACGCCGCCGATGGTCGGTGAGTAGGACCGGCCGTTGTCGTTGACGACGATGACCACCGGCCGGTCCTGCGCGGCGGCGATGTTGTTCAGCGCCTCCCAGGCCATGCCGCCGGTGAGGGCGCCGTCGCCGACGACGGCGACGACGGGGCGCTGGTCGCCGCGGACGGCGAAGGCCTTGGCCAGCCCGTCGGCGTAGGACAGCGAGGTGGAGGCGTGGCTGTTCTCCACCCAGTCGTGCTCGCTCTCGGTCCGGCTCGGGTAGCCGGAGAGCCCGCCGCGCTGGCGCAGCCGCTCGAAGCCCTCGACGCGGCCGGTGAGCATCTTGTGCACGTAGGCCTGGTGGCCGGTGTCGAACACGATCGGCTCGTGCGGGGACTCGAACACCCGGTGCAGGGCGATGGTGAGCTCGACGGTGCCGAGGTTGGGACCGAGGTGGCCGCCGGTGCGGGCCACGCTCGTGACGAGCGCGTCACGGATCTCCGCGGCCAGGGCCGGCAGCTGCTCGGCGGGCAGGGCCCGGAGGTCGGCGGGGTCGCGGAGCGAGCGCAGGAGCGACACGGCGCAGCGGTGTCCTCTCTGTCGGCGGCGGGAGCACGGCTCGTCGGCGGCCGCCGATCCACTGTAGTCGCGTTCCGCGGGTCCCTCCCGGCGACGGCGGCAGCGGGCCGGACCGGTCCGTCCCGGACGGGGCGTCCTCCGCGACGGGGGTCCACTTCCGTCGTTCATTGACAGAAGGCGACGGTGTGCTCACGATCACGCCATGAGACGGCCGTGGCTGCCCGACCTCACCGGCCCCTCGCGCCGGCTGGTCCACGCGCTGCGGGTCGACGGCCCGGCCACGCGGGCCCAGCTGGTCGAGCAGACCGGGCTGTCCCGCGCGACCGTCTCCGGGTACGTCGCCGAGCTCGTCGACCGGGGGCTGGTCGCGCCCGCCGACCCCTCCGACGCGCTGCCCACCGGCGGCCGGCCCGCCCGGCGGGTGCAGCTGACCCGCCGCGCCGGCGTCGTCGTCGGGGTGGACGTCGGGCGCACCCACGTCCGCACCGCCGTCGCCGACCTCTCCCACCGGATCGTCGGCGAGGAGGTGACGACGCTGCCGGTCGCCGACCTCGGTGCCGACGCGGTCCTCGACACCGTCGCCGCGCAGGTCGAGGACGAGCTCCACCGGGCCGGCGCCGGCACCGACGACGTCGTCGGGGCGGTCGTCGGCCTGCCGACGCCGGTCGTCGGCCGCGCCGCCGACTCCGGCGGCACCGTGGCGCGCTCCAACATCCTGCCGACGTGGTCGGGCCGGACCCCGGGCCCCGCGCTGCAGGAGCGGCTGGGCGTCCCGGTGATCGTCGAGAACGACGCCAACCTCGGCGCCGTGGCCGAGGTGCGCTGGGGCGCCGGCCGCGGCTCGCGCTCGACGATCTACCTGAAGATGGCCACCGGCGTGGGCGGCGCGCTGGTGCTCGACGGCGACCTGCTGCGCGGCGTCTCCGGCACCGCCGGCGAGATGGGCCACGTGAGCCTGGACCCGGCCGGGCCGCTGTGCCGCTGCGGCAACCGCGGCTGCCTGGAGCTGACCGCCGGCGGGAGCGCGCTGCTGCAGGCGATCCGCTCGGCCGGGCCGCACTACCCCGACCTGCGCGCGCTGGTGGCCGGCGCGCAGGACGGCGACCAGGCCTGCCGGCGGCTGATCGCCGACGCGGGCGCGTCGGTGGGCGTCGTCCTCGGCGGGCTGGTCAACGTGCTCAACCCCGACCGCATCGTCGTCGGCGGGGAGCTCGGCACCGCCGGCGACCTGCTGGTCGACCCGCTGCGGCGGGCGCTCGCGCAGTCGGCCATCCCCGCGGCGGCCGAGCAGCTCACCGTGGTGCCCGGCTCCCTCGGCGGCCGCGCGGAGCTGCTCGGCGCGCTCGCGGTCGGGATCCGGGAGGCCGACCGGCTCGGCGGCTGAGGAGGGACCACCGGCTCAGAGCCGGGGCACCCAGACCTCCCCGCGCAGCGCCCCGGCCACGACCGTCACGCCGCGTGCCGCGGCGGCCAGCCGCGCGCCCTCCCGCTCGTAGGCGGCCACGGCGGCCTCCAGCGCGTCCGGCGGCAGGTGGTCGGCGAGGTCGACCCGGACGGTGCGCCAGCCCTCCCGGGCGGCCGCGAGCCCCGCGCCGACGTGGTCCCCGGCCATCCGGGCCAGCAGGACCGGGTAGCGGCGCAGCACCTCGTGCGCGCGGTAGTCCGGCGGCACCAGGTCGAACAGCCAGGTGACCGCGCTGCGCTCCCAGTCGGGCGCGCCCGGCGGGCGCACCTGCTCCGGCCAGCCCGGCGGCACGCTCGCTCCCACACCGGCAGTGTGCCGCAGGTCGAACGCGTGTTCGACCGCAGGGTGCGGGAACGGCCCCCTCGCAGGGTCCCGTGGCCGGCGTGCGAGCCGCGGGGGGCGAGGGGGTCCTTCACCACCCGGTCGTGATCAGCTGCGCTGTCGCTTGAGCCAGAACTGCTCGAAGCCCCAGGTGCCGGCGCCGCTGGAGTGGTAGCTGACCAGCTCCCACCCCTCGCCGCCGAGCCGGTTGAGCACCGAGCTGGTGTCCCCCTGCTGCCGCTCGAGGCCGCCGCCGGGGAGCTTGACGCTCACCCCCGCGCGCTGCGACTCGGCGTCGTTGGCCGTGATGACCGAGGCGTACTCCCAGGTGGTCACCCGACGACCGTATCCGGCGCCCCCGGATCAGGCCGCAGGGACGAGCAGGGCCACGCACTCGACGTGCGCGGTCATCGGGAAGGCGTCGAAGGCGCGCAGCCCGGCGAGGCGGTACCCGGCGTCGGCGAGGACGGCGACGTCGCGGCCCAGCGACGCGGGGTCGCAGGCCACGTAGACGACGGCGCGCGCGCCCGCGCCGGCCAGCACACGGCTGACCGCCGGCCCCGCGCCGGCGCGCGGCGGGTCGAGCACGACCACGTCGGGGCCGCCGCCGAGCTCGTCGAGCAGCCCGGTCAGCCCCTCGGCGTCGACCTCGCCCTGCCACACCTCGGCCTGCGGCAGCGCGCCCAGGTTCGCCTCGGCCGCGGCGCACGCCTCGGCGTCGGCCTCGACGCACACCACCCGCCCGGACTCCCCCACCGCGGGCGCCAGCGCGCCGCCGAACAGGCCCGCCCCGGCGTAGAGGTCGAGCACCGTCTCCCCCGGCCGCACCGCGGCGAGCTCGCCGACCGCGGTCACCAGCGCGTCGGCGGCCGACTCGTGCACCTGCCAGAAGCCGGTGCCCTCGACCTCCCAGTCCCGCCCGGCGGCACGGCGGCCGGCCCGACCCGCGGGCGGCCCCGGCGTCTGCTCGCCCGGCTGCAGCACGCGGGTCGAGGTGGGCACGCCGCGCCGGTCGAGCCGGGTGGTGGTCACCGTGCCCGCGGAGTCGACGGCGACGTCGACGGCGCCCGCGCCCGGCCAGCGGCGCGTCAGCACCGCGCGGGCGGCCGCCTCGACGGTGATGGGGCAGTCCTCGAGGGGGAACAGGTCGTGCGAGCGGTGCCGTCGCAGCCCCGGCGTCCCGGCCCGGTCGACGGCGAAGCGCGCCCGCGATCGCCAGCGCAGCGGGCCGCCGGGCAGCGCCTCGACGGCCAGGCCGGCCAGCAGCGGGTCGGCGGGGTCGAGCCGGCCGAGCCGGGTGAGCTGCTCGCGGACGACGTCGGCCTTCAGCCGGCGCTGCCCCTCCCAGGACACGTGCTGCCAGTCGCAGCCGCCGCAGCGCCCCGGCCCGCTGTACGGGCACGGGCGCTCGACGCGGTCGGGCGAGGCCTCGAGCACCTCGACCGCGTCGGCGCGGCAGTACCCGGGCTGGCGGTCCTCGGTGACCCGGACGACGACCCGCTCCCCCGGCAGGGCGTGCCGCACGAACACCACCCGGCCCGCGTGCCGGGCCACGCAGTGCCCGCCGTGGGCCACCCGGCCGACGGTCACCTCGAACTCCCGCCCGGTCCACCCCCCGCCCCGGTCGGGACGCGGCGACCGGGGACGGCGGCGGCCGTCAGCCATAGGGGGTGGACTCCGCCTGGTCGTCGGTGAGCCCGCGGCGCAGGTCGCCCGGCGCCGGGCCGCCCCCGCGGTCGTCGTCGCGGCCGATCGAGCTCTCCAGCTGCCACGGCACGGTGGTGATCATGACGCCGGGCTGGAACTGCAGCCGGGCGCGCAGCCGCAGCGCGCTCTGGTTGTGCAGGACGTTCTCCCACCAGTGCCCGACGACGTACTGCGGCACGAACACGATGACCAGCTCGCGCGGGCTGGCGCGGCGGACGGCCTTGACGTAGTCGACCACCGGGCGGGTGATCTCCCGGTACGGCGACTCCAGCACGGTCAGCGGGACGGGGATGTCGTAGCGGTCCCAGTCGGCCTGCAGCCCGCGGGTGTCGGCGTCGTCGACGTTGACCGTCAGCGCGGTGAGCTCGTCGGGCCGGGTGGCGCGGGCGAAGGCCAGGGCGCGCAGCGTCGGCTTGTGCACCTTGGACACCAGCACGATCGCGTGCACCTTGCTGGGCAGCAGGCGCGAGTCGGTGTCGGGCACCAGCTGCTCGGCCACGTGCGAGTAGTGCCGGTTGATCGCCTTCATCAGCACGAACAGGATCGGCATCACCAGGATCACCAGGTAGGCGCCGCGGGTGAACTTGGTGATCACGATGATCACGAGGACGACGGAGGTCAGGCTGCCGCCGATGGTGTTGATCACCTGCGAGCGGCGCATGCGGCGCTTCTCGGCCTGGTCGGCGGAGAGCCGGATCTCGCGGTTCCAGTGCCGGACCATGCCCCACTGGCCGATCGTGAAGCTGGTGAAGACGCCGACGATGTACATCTGGATCAGCCGGTTGGGATCGGCCGCGAAGGCGATGATCAGCAGCGCCGCGAAGCCGGCCAGCAGCAGGATCCCGTTGCTGTAGACGAGCTTGTCGCCCCGGGTGTGCAGCTGGCGGGGCAGGAACCGGTCCTGCGCGAGCACCGACCCCAGCAGCGGGAAGCCGTTGAAGGCGGTGTTGGCGGCCAAGACGAGAACCAGCGCCGTCGCCGCCTGGATGTAGAAGAACCCGATCGACTGGTCCCCGCCGAAGGTGGCCGCGGCCAGCTGCGCGATGACGGTGCGCTGCGGGTCGGTCTCGCAGTCGCCCGGGAACCCGATGAGGTCGCAGGTGTTCTCCGCGTAGCGGACCTCGCCGAGCAGGGCCAGCGCGGTGACCCCGGCGAACATCGTCGCGGCGATGCCGCCCATCAGCGCCAGCGTCGTCGCGGCGTTGCGCGACTTCGGCGGCCGGAAGGCGGGGACGCCGTTGGCGATGGCCTCGACGCCGGTGAGCGCGGTGCAGCCGGAGGCGAAGGCGCGCAGCGCGAAGAACACCAGCGCGACGCCGCCCAGCTGGTCGTAGCCCGGCTCGGGGGCGATCGTCCAGCCGGCGCTCTCGGCGACGACCGGGGCGTCGGTGAGGAAGTCGCGGATCAGCCCGGTGACGATCATCACCATGATCCCGGCGACGAACAGGTAGGTCGGGACGGCGAAGGTCTTCCCCGACTCCCGCACCCCGCGCAGGTTGGTGGCCGCGAGCAGCGCCACGAGGCCGACGGCGATGAGCACGCGGTGCTCGTTGAGGGCGGGGAACGCCGAGATGATGTTGTCGGTGCCGGCCGAGACCGACACGGCCACGGTGAGCACGTAGTCGACCAGCAGGGCGCTCGCGACGGTGAGCCCGGCGAACTGCCCGTGGTTCTTCATCGCGACCTCGTAGTCGCCGCCGCCGGAGGGGTAGGCGTGCACCACCTGCCGGTAGGAGAGCACCACGGTCGCCAGCAGCAGCACGACGACGACGGCCAGCCACGGCGCCAGGAACAGGAACGCCGTCCCGGCGAGGGTCAGCACGATGAGGATCTCCTGCGTGGCGTAGGCCACCGAGGAGAGCGGGTCGCTGGCGAAGATCGGCAGCGCGAGGGACTTGGGGAGCAGGGACTCCCCGGACCGGTCGCTGCGGACCGGCCGGCCCAGGACGAGCCGTTTGGGGAGTTGTCCGAGGTCGGACAGGCTGGGCACGGCGGCGATGGTACGAGCGCCGGGGCACCGGGTGCCGCACCCGTGAGGCGGTGCGCCCCCGAGGGGTCAGGCCTCCCCCGGCGGGCGCTCCGCCGCCCCGCCGGCGGGTGTAGCTTCGCGCCCGGTGAGCGGGCGGACGGCGCCCGCGAGCGAGCGGTGGGAGCGACACGTGCACGTGGTCGTCATGGGCTGCGGCCGTGTCGGCTCGGCGATCGCGCGGCGGCTGGAGAAGGTCGGCCACAGCGTCGCGGTCATCGACCAGGACCCCGAGGCGTTCCGCCGGCTCGGACCGGAGTTCACCGGCCGGCAGGTCACCGGCCTGGGCTTCGACCGGCAGGTGCTCCTCGACGCCGGCATCGACTCCGCCGGGGCCTTCGCCGCGGTGAGCAGCGGCGACAACTCCAACATCATCAGCGCCCGGGTGGCCCGCGAGACCTTCGGCGTCCAGCACGTCGTCGCCCGGATCTACGACTCCAAGCGCGCCGAGGTCTTCGAGCGCATGGGCATCCCGAGCGTGGCCACGGTGCCGTGGACGGTGAACCGGCTGATGCGCGAGCTGCTGTCGGTCAAGGTCAGCGAGATCTGGCGCGAGCCCACCGGCAAGGTCCTGCTGATGCGGGTGACCGTCACCGACGGCTGGGTCGGCCGCAAGGTCGCCGACCTCGAGACCGCCTGCGGCGCCCGCGCCGCCTGGCTGGTGCGGTTCGGCGAGTCGCAGCTGCTCACCGCGGGCACGGTGCTGCAGGACGGCGACCAGCTCGTCGTCGCCGCCACCGACGAGATCTCCGACCGGGTGCACCAGGCCGTCGAGCAGGGAGGGAGGGCCTGATGCGCGTGGCCATCGTGGGCGCCGGCGCCGTCGGGCGCTCCATCGCCGGGGAGCTGCTGTCCAACGGGCACACCGTCATGCTCATCGAGAAGGACGGCCGCAAGGTCCGCACCCGGGCGGTGCCCGGCGCGGAGTGGGTGCAGGCCGACGCCTGCGAGGTGTCCTCCCTCGAGGAGGCGCAGCTGGCCACCTGCGACGTCGTCGTCGCGGCCACCGGCGACGACAAGGCCAACCTCGTCGTCTCGCTGCTGGCCAAGACCGAGTTCGCCGTCAACCGCGTCGTCGCCCGGGTCAAGGACCCGCGCAACGAGTGGCTCTACACCGAGGCGTGGGGCGTCGACGTCGCCGTCTCCACCCCGCGGGTGCTCGCCGCGCTGGTGGAGGAGGCGGTGACCGTCGGCGACGTCGTCCGGCTGATGAGCTTCCGCAAGGGTGCGGCCAACCTCGTCGAGATCACCCTCGCCGAGGACACCCCGTGGGCCGGCCGGCCGCTGCGCGAGGTGCCGCTGCCGCGCGAGACGGTGCTCACCGCGCTGCTGCGCGGCGACCGCGTCATCACCCCGAGCCCGGACGAGCCGCTCGAGGTCGGCGACGAGCTGTTGTTCGTCACCCACGCCGACGTCGAGGAGCAGCTGCAGCAGGTGCTCTCCCCCACCGGCGCCTGAGCCGGGCGGCCCACCACCGCGGTTGACCCGCGCCGGGACCCGCGGCCAGGATGGCCGGGCCGGCACGGGCCGCGCGACGGTCCCCGACGACGAGGGGCGCCCATGAGCGACACCGCCACCGTCCCGGTGCCCCACCTGGGCACCTCGGTCATCGGCCACCGGTTCGCCCGCGCCTACGACCCGTCCCTGCCGACGCTGGTCCTGGTCAACTCGTTCAGCACCTCCGCCGACCTCTACCGGCCGCAGTTCGCCGACGACGAGCTCGCCGCCACGGCGAACCTGCTCGCCCTCGAGCCCTACGGCCACGGCCGCACCCGCGCCTCGTACGCCCAGTTCACCTACTGGGACTCGGCCATCGCCGACCTGCAGGTCCTCGACGCGCTCGGCATCCCCGACGCGTTCGTCCTGGGCACCTCGCAGGGCGGGTGGATCGCCGCCCGGATGGCGGTGCTCGCGCCGGACCGGATCCGGGGCATCGTCGCGCTGGGCACCTCGATGGACACCGAGAGCCCGCGCAGCCGCGACCTGGGCTGCTGGGACGGCGTCGCCTTCTGCACCCCGGCCATCGACGCCCTCAGCGCGCCCGTCGGGGAGGACTGGGCGGTCCCGGCGGAGATGGTCGACGCCGTCCTCGCCGAGGGGTTCGGGCCGGACGTGCCGCCCGCGGAGCGCGCCTTCTGGCACGCGCGGCACCGGGAGAACTACGCCGGCGACGACGGCCGCGAACGACTCCGGCTCGCCTCCGTCAACCTGCGCGACCGCGACGGGCTGCACGGCCGCCTCGACGGCGTGCGCTGCCCGGTGCTGTGGATGCACGGCACCGCCGACACCGTCTACTCCGTCGCCAACGCCGAGGAGGAGATCCGGCTGTTCTCGAACAGCCCGCACGCCGAGCTGCGCGTGGTCGAGGGCGGCCGGCACTTCCTCAGCGCCTCCGACCCCGCGGCCGTCGACGCCGCCACGGTCGAGTTCGTCCGCCGCTGGGCGTAACGGGCGCTCAGTCCGGCCCGGGCGCGCCGCCGTCGGTGGCCACGCGGTGGCGGTGCAGGCGGGCGACCACCCACAGCGTCACCGCCAGCGCGGCCGCGGTGACCGGCAGGCCCAGCACCAGCGAGGCGACGCCGAGCAGGTCCTCCTCGTTGGCGAGGTACAGCGGCGTCTGCACCGCGACCCGCAGCAGGAACGTCAGCGCCCACAGCACGGTCAGCCACCCGTAGGCGCGGACCACCCGCGGGTCGTCGCGCCAGTGCCGCTCGGGATCGGGGTCGACCGGCCGCTGCGCGGACCCCGGCGCGTCGGCGGGCACCCCGTGGGGCTCGGCCTCCGGCGCCGGCCGGGAGTGCAGCCGGGCGCGGGCGGTGTCGACCCGCCGCCGCAGGCCCGGCAGCGAGTGCGCGGCCATGGAGCCCAGGTGGCTCGGTGCCAGGAACTCGGCGAGGACGCCGATCAGCGGCCAGCGCAGCGGCACCGACGCCAGCAGGACGACGCCGATGACGGCGTTGCGGATGATCCCGGGCACGAAGTAGTTGCGGGCCTGCCCGGAGGCCGCGGCGATCGCGACGGCGACGGCGACGCCGAAAAGGCCGCTGAAGGCCTGCTGCACGCTCTCCCGGCGGACCAGCCGGAAGGCGAGGACGAGCAGCGCGGCTCCGATCGCGCACCAGATGCCGGTGCGCAGGTCGCCGAGGGCGTTGGCGACGATGAACGCCACGGTGGGCAGCGAGGCGTCGACCATCCCGCGCCAGCCACCGAGCTGCTCGAGCACCAGGTGCCGGTCGAAGGTCACGCCCGGGCCGGCGTCCCCGGTCTCCTCCTGCTGCGCTGGTCCCCCGGGCTCGCGCCGGCCGTCGTCGTCGGCCGCCGCCGTCACCCCGCGCTCAGCTCGTACCAGGGGTTGTAGATCACCTTGCGTCCGTCGAAGGAGGCGAACCGCCCGCGCGCGGTCAGCGTGCGGCCGGGCTCGATGCCCGGGATGCGCCGGCGGCCCAGCCAGACGAGGGTCACCGAGCCGGACCCGTCGAACAGCTCGGCCTCGAGGGTCGGGACCGTCTCGCGAGGGGTGTAGACGACCGACTTCAGCCGGCCGGTCACGGTGACCACCGCGCCCTTGCGGCAGGCGCTGACCAGCTCGCAGCCGGCGCGGTCGGTCTCGGCGCGCAGCTCCTGCGCGTCGATCGTGGAGTCGTCGGCGGTGAGTCGCTGGAGCCTGCGCGCGAGCCAGCCGCCGGGACGCGTCTGTGTCACGGGTCCAGCGTAATCCGGCTCAGGGGGTCGGGAGGGCCGCCGTCCCGCCGCTGTCGCAGCCAGTCGCGCGCCACCGCCCAGGCCTCGCCGGCCGGGTCGATCGGCTCCATGTGCCCGCCCGGGAGGGTGTGCACCCGCACTCGGTCACCGGCCGCCGTCGCGGCGGCCGCGTAGCGCTCGCTCTGCTCGGGCGGCACGACGTCGTCGCCGGTGCCGTGCACGCACAGGACGTCGGCACCGGTGGGCAGCAGCCGCACCGGGTCGGCGGCGACGTAGCGGTCGGGGACCTCGCCGGGCTCGCCGCCGAGGAACTCCTGGGTCGCCCGGCGGCCCAGCGCCCGCTCCGCCGCCCGGCCGAGGTCGAGCACGCCGGCCTGCAGCACGGCCGCGGTGACCCGCACCCGCGGCCCGGCGCCGGGTGCGCCGGCGGGCAGCCGCCCGCGGCCGGCGGCCCAGGCGGCGAGGTGGCCCCCGGCGGAGTGGCCGACGACGGTCACGTCGGTGAGGTCGAGCCGGTCGCGCTCGGGCAGGTCGGCGAGGCCGTCGACGGCGGCGGCGACGTCCTCCAGCGTGGCCGGCCAGCCGCCTCCCGCGCCCACCCGCCGGTACTCGACGGCGACCGCCGCCCAGCCGGCCGCGGCGAGGTCGGCGGCCAGCGGGCGGGCCAGCTCGACGCCGTGGGCGGCGCGCCAGAAGCCGCCGTGCACGACGACCACCACGGGCGCGGCGCCCTCCCCGCCGGGGAGGGACAGCTCGAGGAACTGGTCGGGGTGCGGCCCGTAGGCGACGGTCCGCGGGCTCACGCGCCCGGGCCGGCCGCCGGCGGCCGCGGCGCCGCGGGACGGGGAGCGCCCTGCTGCTGGGCCCCCTGCTGCTGGGCGGCCCCCTGCTGCTGGGCCCCCTGCTGCTGGGCCCCCTGCTGCTGGGCCCCCTGCTGCTGGGCGGCCTGCTGCTGGCGGGCGAGCTGCGCGGCGGCCTGGGGCGGCAGGGCCAGCGGCAGCTGCTCGCGCACCGGCATGGGGTCGGTGCCGCGCACGACGACGATCTGGCGGAAGACGTCCTCGAGGACCGCGGCCGCCTCGGGGCTCTCCGCGGCGGGGCCGCTGATCATGCCGCGCAGGAACCAGCGGGGGCCGTCGACGCCGAGGAAGCGGGCGGCCCGACGCTGCGGCTTCGGCGGCGGCCCGCCCGGCTGCGCGGGCGGGGTGACGACGACGGTGCCGGTCAGCTCGGGACCGAAGGGGCCCTCCACCTCGGTCAGCCGACCGCCCTGGCCGGACGCGCTGCGGGCGAGGTCGGCGCGGACGTCGTCCCAGATCCCGGCGGCGCGCGGCGCGGCGAAGGCGGAGACCTGCAGCAGCGAGTCGCCGTAGCGCAGCGTCGCGCCGATCACCTTCTGCTGCGGGTTGAGGTCGACGCGCAGCTCGGTGCCCGGGACGGCGGGCAGCCGCAGCGCGCCGAGGTCGACGCGGGGCCGGCCGTCCTCGGGTGCGTCGGCGACGTCGAAGGGGCCGGTGGTCTCGTCGACCTCCCGCTCCCGGTGCTGCGGCTCCGGCGGCACGCCGCGCTCGCGCAGGCTGCGGTCGATCCGGTTGCGCCGTCGTCCGAAGGGCATCTCAGGCCTCCTCTCCCCCGGGGCCGGCCGTGCCGGTCGAGCCGTGACCGCCCTCGCCGCGGACGCTGGCCGGCAGCTCCTCGACCGGCACGAACCGCGCCCGCACCACCGGCTGGACCACCAGCTGGGCCACCCGCTCACCGCGGCGCAGGGTCACCGGCGCCACCGGGTCGAGGTTGACCAGGTTCACCTTGATCTCCCCGCGGTAGCCGGCGTCGACGGTGCCGGGCGCGTTGACGATGCTCAGCCCGTGCCGCGCGGCCAGGCCCGAGCGCGGGTGCACGAACCCGGCGTAGCCCTCGGGGATGGCCACGGCCACGCCGGTGCCGACCAGGACCCGCTGCAGCGGTGCCAGCTCCACGTCCTCGGTGACGGCGAGGTCGGCTCCGGCGTCCCCGGGGAGGGCGTACTGCGGGGGCCGCGACCCGGGCGCGGTCAGCCGTACCGGGACGTCGACGGCAGGGGGCACTGCGGGGGGCTGGACCACGACCGCGAATCTAACCGCGCGCTCCGGGCCCGGGACGGCGCAGGTCGGCCCGGACGCGCCGGGCCAGGGCCTCGGTCGCCCTGAGGTTGACGCGGCCCCCGATGGCGGCGCCGACCAGCAGCGGCGCGGCCGCCCCGACGCCGCGGGCCATCCGGGTGGTGAGCCGGCGGCTGAGCGATCGCAAGCCGGCGGTGCCGAGCACCACGCCGAGCCCCTGCCGCTCCCCGCCGTCGTGGGCGCGCTGGGCGGCCCAGCTCGCCAGGTAGGCGGCGGCCCGCTCCCGGTCGTCACCCGCGGCGGCGCGGCCGTGCAGCTCGTGCAGCTCGCCGAGCAGCACCACCTCGACGGCGGCGGTCAGCAGTGTCTCGGCGCCCAGCTCCAGCGGCAGGGCCAGCAGCGACGGCGGGACCAGCCAGTGCGCCGCCGACAGCCCGCCGGTGGCCGCACCGACCGCGGCGGTCAGCCGGGCCGCCCGGGCGGTGAGCTCGTCGGCGATCTCCTCGTCCGAGCGCCCCGGGTGGGCGGCACGCAGGCGGGCGGCGTCGCGGACCGGCAGGCGGGGCGCGGCCGTGGCCAGCAGGTCCCCGAGGACCGGGCCGAGACCGCGCCTGCCGCCGTCGTCGCCGGGAGGAGGGGCAGCGCCGGGGACGTCCCCGCCGCGGGCCGTCGCGGCGGCGGCCGCAGAGGCGACGGCACCGACGACGTCGCGCAGCAGGCCGGCCGTCGGGCGGCGCGGGCCGTCGGGGCTCCCGCCGTCGGAACTCGCGCCGTCGCCGGCGGTGCCGCCGAGCAGCCCGGAGACGGCGTCGGCGACGGCCCGGGCGGCGCGGCCCAGCCCGGTCTCGGCCTCCGGCACGTCCCCCGGGGGGCCGGGGTCGGCAGGCTGCGTCACGGGGCGTGGCGGCGGGACGTCCCTGGGCGCGCCGAACCCGGTCATCGGCTGCTCCCTCCCCGTGCGTCCCGCCGCGCCTCCCCTGTCAGTGTCCCCGGCCCGGCCGTGGGTCCGCGAACGGCCGGAGGGGTCGTGCCTAAGCCGCGCAGTCGCGGCAGTAGTTCTCGTTGCCGCGGCTGGCGGCCAGGCGGCTGCGGTGCTGCACGAGGAAGCACCGCGAGCAGGTGAACTCGTCCTCCTGCTTGGGCAGGACGCGGACGGTCAGCTCCTCGTTGGACAGGTCCGCGCCGGGCAGCTCGAGGCTCTCGTTGAAGTCCGTCTCGTCGACGTCGACCGAGCTGGACTGCGCCTCGGCCCGCCGCGCCTTGAGCTCCTCGAGCGAGTCCTCGCCGAGCTCGTCGGCCTCGTTGCGGCGCGGGGCGTCGTAGTCGGTGGCCATGGGGTGTGCCCCTCCTCCGGGGTTGTCGCGGGCGGAACGCGCCCGCCTCGTCCGACGGCGGCGGCGGGCGCCACCGTCCTGTGCGGCCGACGGGGGCGGCCGCTGGTTCGGTCGCCGGACCTGCCCCGGAGCGACGCGGTGGTCGACCCGGTGCGGGACCGGCACCCCCCGAACGCCGTGCGGCTCCGGTTTGTGCCCGCCGTCAGGCACCGGGCACGTCTGCCGACGACGGGCCGGGACCGGGGGTCCGGCGGGCGGTCGGGAGGCGGAGTGCCGGAGGCTACCCTGCGGCCCGTGTCGAGTGCCGTGGGAGCTGACCCCGCCGTCGTCGGTCCGTACCTCGCCTCCGTGCTCGGGGACCCGCGCTGGCGCGAGGTCACCGTCGAGCTGATCGCGGCCGGCATGTCCAACCTCACCTACGTCGTCACCCCGGCGGGCGGCACGGTCGACGACGCGGTGATCCTGCGCCGCCCGCCCACCGGCGCGGTGCTGGCCACGGCGCACGACATGGCCCGCGAGCACCGGGTGATCAGCGCGCTGGGCCCGACCCCCGTCCCGGTGCCGCGGACGCTGCACCTGTGCACCGACCCGGAGGTGCTCGGCGCGCCCTTCTACGTCATGGAGCGCGTCGAGGGCCTGCACGTGGTCACCGACCTGCCGGCGGGCTACGCCGACCGCCCGGAGCAGCGCCGGGCGATCGGCGACGGGCTCATCGACGTGCTCGCCGACCTGCACTCGGTCGACCCGCAGGCGGTGGGCCTGGGGGACTTCGGCCGGCCCGAGGGGTTCCTCGCCCGGCAGGTGCGCCGCTGGAGCGGGCAGTGGGACGCCACGCGCGACCGCGACCGCCCGGCGATGGACGCCCTGGCCGCCCGGCTGGCCGAGACCGTCCCGGCCACGCAGCGGGCCGGGATCGTGCACGGCGACTACCGGCTGGACAACTGCCTGCTCGACCCGGAGCGGCCCGGCGGGATCCGCGCGGTGCTCGACTGGGAGATGTCGACGCTGGGCGACCCGCTCACCGACATCGGGATGCTGTTCGTCTACTGGCCCGAGGCCGGGGAGACCCGCCCGGTGCTCAGCCCGGTGACGACGCTGCCGGGCTTCCCCACCCGCCGGGAGATCGCCGACCGCTACGCCGGGCGCAGCGGCCTCGACCTCGGCGACCTGACCTGGTACGTCGGGTTCGCCTACTTCAAGTTCGCCGCGATCGTCGCCGGGATCGTCGCCCGCTCGGCGGCCGGCGCCATGGCGGGCAAGGACACCTCCGGGTACGCCGACCGCATCGACCCGTGCGTCGAGCTGGGACGCGCCGCGCTGGAGGACGGTGTCCTCTGAGGTCGGCGGCCGCCCCTAGACTCCGCGCGACCCGCCGGTCCGGTCCGGACGGGCGCCGAGGAGGACGAGCGTGAGCACCACCACCGACAGCCCTCCGGTGCGGCGCCGGAAGGACCGCCGTCCGGTGCCCCCGCTGGTCTTCCTGCTGGTCCTGGCCCTCGCCGCGCTCGGGGTGTGGTGGAAGGTGCTCACCGACGAGAGCAACCGCGCCGAGGCCGACGAGGCCGCCTGCGCCACCGCCGAGGCGGCCCCGCCGTCGCTGGACCCGACCACGCTGTCGGTCCGCGTCTTCAACGCCACTGACCGGGCCGGGCTGGCCCAGGAGGTCGCCGCGGAGCTGCAGTCGCGCGGGTTCGTCGTCGAGGAGATCGCCAACGACCCCTCCGAGCGCGAGGTGACCGGCAGCGGCGAGGTGCGGCACGGTCCCCGCGGCGAGGACGCGGCCCGCTACCTGGCGCTGTTCCTGCCCGGCGCCGGCACCTTCCTCGACACCCGGGCCACCGCCCAGGTCGACCTGGTGATCGGTCCGGACTACACCGGGCTGGCCTCGCCCGAGCAGGTGGCGGCGACCCTGAGCCCGATCGCGAGCGCCGAGGCCGCCTGCTCCGAGTGAACCGGCCCCCTCGGCCCGGCCGGTCCGGTGCGGCCGGCTCAGTGCAGCCGGTCCAGCAGCGCCAGGAACGGCTCGGCGACGGTCTCCGGGACGGCGACCGCCATCGGCTCGGCGAACGGCCGCCCGGGCAGCCCGGTGACCACCAGGCCCGCCTCCGCGGCGACCAGCGCGCCGGCGGCGTGGTCCCAGGGCTTGAGGCCGAGCTCGTAGTAGGCGTCCACCCGCCCGGCCGCCACGGCGCACAGGTCCAGGGACGCGCAGCCCTGCCGGCGGATGTCGCGCACCTCCGGCAGCAGCTGCGCGACGACCGCGCCCTGCGCCCGGCGCTGCTCGACCCGGTAGCCGAACCCGGTGGCGACCAGCGTCTGCCCGAGCGAGACCGGCCGGTTGCCGGACAGCCGCACCGGCTCGGGCTCCTCGCGGGTGGACAGCCAGGCCCCGCCGCCGGCGGTGGCGGTGAACAGGTCCCCGGTGGGCACGTCGAGGACCACCCCGGCCACGGAGACGCCGTCGACCTGCGCGGCGACGGAGACGGCGTACCCGCGCAGGCCGTAGAGGAAGTTGACCGTCCCGTCGATCGGGTCGACCACCCAGCGCACACCGCTGCTGCCCGGGCGGGAGGCGCCCTCCTCGCCGAGCAGGCCGTCGTCGGGGCGCGCGGCGAGCAGCCGGCCGGTGATCAGCCGCTCCGCGGCGGTGTCGACGGCGGTGACGACGTCGGTGGGGCTGGACTTGACGTCGACGGCGGCCGACCCGCGCTCGCGGGTGACGAGCGCAGCGGCCTCCCGCGCCGTGGCGACGGCCAGGTCGAGCAGGTCGGCGGGCGACGCGGGAGCACTCACCCGGGCGATCCTGCCCGAGCACCCCGCCGGGTCGCGGCGCCGGTCACTACTGTGGCCGCCGTGCAGGGGTTCGGCGTGGACATCGGCGGCAGCGGCATCAAGGGGTGCCTGGTCGACCTGGAGAAGGGTGCCCTCATCGGGGAGCGGATCCGTGTGGAGACACCGCAGCCCTCGGTGCCGACGGCGGTCTACGACGTCGTCGTGGGCATCGTCGACTCCTTCGGGTGGACCGGGCGGATCGGCGTCACCTACCCCGGCGTCATGAAGCGGGGGGTGGCGCACACCGCGGCCAACATGGACAAGGGCTGGATCGGCACCGACGTCGACGCCGGGCTCAGCGCGCGGATCCCCGGCGCCGTCGAGACGCTCAACGACGCCGACGCCGCGGGGCTGGCCGAGATGCGCTACGGCGCCGGCCGCGGCAAGGACGGCGTCGTCCTGCTGCTCACCTTCGGCACCGGCATCGGCAGCGCGCTGTTCGTCGACGGCCACCTGGTGCCCAACACCGAGTTCGGCCACATCCAGGTCGACGGTCACGACGGCGAGAAGCGGGCCTCGGCCGCCGCCAAGGACCGGGAGGAGCTCAGCTACCCGCACTGGGCCAAGCGGGTCGACCGCTACCTCGACGTCCTGGAGGCCAGCGTCTGGCCGGACCTGATCATCGTCGGCGGCGGGGTCAGCAAGAAGGCGCACAAGTGGGTGCCGCTGCTCAGCACGCGCACCCCGGTGGTCCCCGCGGAGCTGCAGAACGACGCGGGCATCGTCGGGGCGGCGCTGGCCGCCGCGGAGCACCTGGAGCCCTGAGCCGCCGGTGACGGGGACGGGGACGCCCCTTCCGGGCGACCGGGTGCGGCTCGAGGCGCTGGTCACACGGCGTCACGTCGCTACAATGGAGAAGCCCCCGCCCGTCACCACCCAGCCGGGAGTCATCCCCCCTCCGCCCCGCGGCCAAACACCGCACCGGTCCCCGGGGCTCCCTGTCCCGCGGCTGACGGCAGGGGCCGCTACCCGGGAGCCAGACCGCTCCCGGGGAACGCACCGAGCACGGGAAGGAACCTGAGTGCCCGCCGACAAGCCTGCACCGGACACCGACGTCGCGAGCAGCACCCGCTCCCGCACGGTGGCCGCGAGCACCCGGCCCTCCCGGACCAGCGCCCCCGTGGGCGTCGCCGAGGGCGCGGCCGCCAAGCCCGCGGCCCGCAAGAGGGCCCCGGCCAAGACGGCGGCGACGGCCGCCGCCACGGGCAAGCCGAGCACCATCCCCTCGCCGGGCGCCGGTGAGGGCACCGTGCTGACCGCCGTCGCCACCGACGACTCGGCCGTCGCGGTCATCGACGCCGGCGCCGAGGGCCTGACCCTCGACGAGACCGTCGTCGCCGGCCCGGACGGCGCCGAGCCCGCCGAGGTCCCGGCCGCCGAGGAGGCCACCGCCGAGGGCGGGGACTTCGAGTGGGACGACGAGGAGGAGTCCGAGGCGCTGCGGCAGGCCCGCAAGGACGCCGAGCTCACCGCCTCGGCCGACTCCGTCCGCGCCTACCTCAAGCAGATCGGCAAGGTCGCCCTCCTCAACGCCGAGGAGGAGGTCGACCTCGCCAAGCGCATCGAGGCCGGGCTCTACGCCGCCGAGCGGATGCGCCAGGTCGAGGAGGAGGGCCAGAAGCTCTCCCCGCAGATGCGCCGCGACCTCAACTGGATCATCCGCGACGGCGAGCGGGCCAAGAACCACCTGCTCGAGGCCAACCTCCGCCTGGTGGTCTCCCTCGCCAAGCGCTACACCGGCCGCGGCATGGCGTTCCTGGACCTCATCCAGGAGGGCAACCTCGGCCTGATCCGCGCGGTGGAGAAGTTCGACTACACCAAGGGCTACAAGTTCTCCACCTACGCCACCTGGTGGATCCGGCAGGCCATCACCCGCGCCATGGCCGACCAGGCCCGCACCATCCGCATCCCGGTGCACATGGTCGAGGTCATCAACAAGCTCGGCCGCATCCAGCGCGAGCTGCTCCAGGACCTCGGGCGCGAGCCCACCCCGGAGGAGCTGGCCAAGGAGATGGACATCACCCCGGACAAGGTGCTGGAGATCCAGCAGTACGCCCGGGAGCCGATCAGCCTCGACCAGACCATCGGCGACGAGGGCGACAGCCAGCTCGGTGACTTCATCGAGGACTCCGAGGCCGTCGTCGCGGTCGACGCGGTGAGCTTCACGCTCATGCAGGACCAGCTGACCAGCGTGCTGCAGACCCTCTCCGAGCGGGAGGCCGGCGTCGTCCGGCTGCGGTTCGGCCTCACCGACGGCCAGCCGCGCACGCTCGACGAGATCGGCCAGGTCTACGGGGTGACCCGCGAGCGGATCCGGCAGATCGAGTCGAAGACGATGTCGAAGCTGCGCCACCCGAGCCGCTCCCAGGTGCTGCGCGACTACCTCGACTGACCGTCCGGAGCAGCCGGGTGTCCGTACCGGGCACCCGGCTGCTCCGTGTCGGGTCGCCGGCCGTCAGCCGCCGAGCAGCGGCAGCAGCGCCGTGCAGTAGTCGTCGGACCGGCCGGTGGACTCCTTGTCCACGCGGATGAACGTGATCTCGTCGTCCGTGGGGTCGTCCGGCGTCCCGTTGAGGTCGACCCTGATCGTCTGGCGGACCTGGCCCGGGTTACGGGCGATCGGGGTGCCCTCGGCGTCGTACAGCGTCGATGCGCCGGTGGCCAGGAAGGTGACCAGCAGGGTCCCGCCGGCCTCCACGACCACCTCGATGTCCTTGTTGAGCACCCGGTCGACGGAGCTCGCGATCACCGTCGGGTCGTCGCCCAGCAGCGTCAGGGTCTCCTCGACCCGCAGCGTCTCCAGGTAGTACGGCACGCGGTCGGCTCCGCGGAGGGTGACCACGTAGCGGCCCCGGATGGTGGTGGCGATCTCCACGTCCTGCCCGGACCCGCAGAAGTCCTCCTCGACCCGCGTGAACGAGTCGGTGATCGTGCCCCTGTCCGGGGGCTGTGCCGCGGCGGTCCCCGTGACCGCCGCCGTCAGCAGCACCGCCAGGCTCCCCGTCGCCGCGATCGCTCGTGCAGGCCTCATGACGCCTCCAGCCGTTCTCCGCTTCCCGTCACCGGACCCGGTCGGGGCCGGCGACGGCGCAGCCTCGTCCCGCCGGACCCGGCCCAGGAGGAAGCAGCGCACGCGGGCCGCCCGCGACGGTGGGTCCGACGGCGCGTCGTCGAGCCGCGTGTCCTGCGCGTTGCGGGATGGTCACGATCTCACCCGCCTGAGCGGACCACGCGGTGTACCGCGGCACCGGCCGGGTAGACGGCGTAGCGTGGAGGACGTCGAGACAGCAGCGGACCCACGGCAGCCGGAAGCCATCCGGCGCACCGGCACCACCAGCACCACAGACAGACAGACCGGCACCACCCAGTGACGTCCCTGCTGAACCCCTTCCACCAGTCCCAGTGGCCACCGGCGCACCACCACCGGCGCGTCGGCCGCAGTGACGGGAGGCACGGGAACAGGAGGCTCCATCCTGGCGCTGTGCAGGAGGCCGATCCGCAGCCGCGGGTCCGTGCGGTAGAGAGCGAGTGATGACCCAGATGACCCAGACGCTGACGACGACCCCCGCCGCCGACGACCTGGTCGTGCCCTTCCACTGCGACCGGTGCGGCGCACTGGCGAAGGTGCGTGTCGTGCTCGCCAGCGGTAGCGACCTCGTCTTCTGCGGGCACCACGCTCGCGAGTACGAGTCCAAGCTCCGCGACATCGCCGTCGACATCATCGAGACCGACGGCGAGCAGCGCCTCACCCACTGACGGAGGCGCTATCGTCGCTCACCGCGATGATGCCCTCACCCGACGCCGCCGCCGGCGTCCCCGGACCGCCTCGTGCGGACGGGGACCCGGCGGCTCCGTCGTTCCCGGGGTCCCCCGGTCGACGGCGACCCGAGGAACCCCCGATGCCGCAGCACCCTGCCCCCTCCCCCGCGCCGACCGCCGGGGAGACCGCCGCTCCGGACCGCACCGCTCCGGACCGCACCGCTCCGGACAGCACCGCGCCGGAGACCCCCGCCCCGGAGACGTCCGCGCCCGGCGGGTTCTCCGACGACACCCGGCCGGTCCCCCGCGACCGCGGGCCGGTCGGCCCGGACGCACCGGCCGCCCCCGCGCCCCGCAGCTCCCGGGAGGCCCCGGCGGATGCCCCGGCCGGGGACGCCGCCGCCGGCACCGGGCAGCCCGCCGCGGGCCCTCCTGCCGGGGACACCCCCGCCGGGGACACCGCGCCCGACCCCGTCCACGACACGGTGACGCTCACCGGCGGTCCGGCCGCCTCCGCCGACACCGCGCACGCCACCGAGCCGGTCGACGTCGGCCCGCCCGCCGCCGCGGACCCGGCCCCTGCCGACCTCTCCGACACCGTCGCGCTGTCCGGCGCCGCGGTGCCGGCCGAGGCGCCTGCGGCCACCGCGCCCCCCGTCACCGCGCCCCCCGTTCCCGCGACCGGCCCCACGGCCGGCGCCGACGCCCCCGGGGCCGCTGGACCGCCTCCGCCGCCGGCCAGTCCGGCCGCGCCGCGCCGCCCGTGGTGGCGCCGGCCGGCCGCGCTCGTCCCGGTCGGCCTGCTCGCCGTCCTCGGCCTCGCCTACGGCGTCGACCTGCTCGTGGCCGGGGACGACCTGCCCCGCAACACCGTCGTCGCCGGTGTGGAGGTCGGCGGGCTGTCGCACGCGGCCGCGGCCACCGAGCTCGAGGAGCGCCTCGCGCCACGGGTGTCGGCCGACCACGTCGTCGTCGCCGACGACGTCGAGACGACCCTCTCCCCCGCGGCGGCCGGGATCACCCTCGACGTCGACGCGACCGTCGACGCCGCCGACGACCAGCCGCTGAACCCGTGGACGCGCCTGGTCTCCTTCTTCGACGACCGCGAGGTCACCCCGGTCATCACCGGCGAGGAGACCGCGCTGGCCGCCCAGGTCGACACCATCGCCACGCAGGTCGACCGCGCGCCGGTCGACGCCACCGTCGCCCTCGAGGGCACCACGCCGTCGGTGGTCGAGCCGGCCGACGGGCGGACGCTCGACCGCGAGGGCGCCGCCGACGCCATCACCACGGCCCTGGCCTCCGGCGGGGACCCGCAGACCCCGATCGAGCTGCCGGTCGACGTCACCCCGGTCCGGGTCGGCACCGAGGAGGCGCAGCGGGTCCTCGACGAGACCGTCACCCCCGCGCTGGCCGCCCCGGTCACCGTGACCAGCCAGGACGGCGCGACGTCGGTGGAGATCCCGGTCGAGGCCATCGCGGCCTCGCTCACCTTCACCCCGCAGGACGGCGGCGAGCTCGCCGTCGCCGTCGACCCCGCCGCCCTGCAGACGGCGATGGGCGAGGACTTCGCAGCGTTCGGCACCGCGCCGCAGGACGCCCGCTTCGAGGTCGGCGACGGCGCGGTGCGCGTCGTCCCCTCGGTCGACGGCACCGGGGTGGACCCCGACGCGCTGGCCGGCCAGCTGCTCGAGGTGCTCCCCGACCCCGCGCCGCGGACGGTCACCGCCGAGCTCGGCGCCGTCCCGGCCGACCTGACCACCCAGGAGGCCGAGGCGCTCGGCATCCGCGAGGAGGTCAGCTCCTTCACCACCACGACGACGAACAACGCCAGCGGCACCAACATCCGCGTCGTGGCCGAGGAGGTCGACGGCGCCCTGGTGCTGCCGGGCGAGACGTTCAGCCTCAACGGCTACACCGGCCCGCGCGGCACCGCGCAGGGCTACGTGCCGGCCAACGTGATCAGCGGCGGCGAGCTCTCGACCGCCGTCGGCGGCGGCATCAGCCAGTTCGCCACCACCATGTTCAACGCGGTGTTCTTCGCCGGCCTCGAGGACGTCTACCACAAGCCGCACAGCTTCTACATCAGCCGCTACCCCGCCGGCCGCGAGGCCACGGTGTACGAGGGCCAGATCGACCTGCAGTGGCGCAACGACACCGACACCGGCATCTACGTGGACACCCAGTGGGCGCCCGCGGCCTCCGGCGGGTCGATCACGGTCACCTTCTACGGGACCAAGCGCTACGAGGTCGAGGCCATCGAGGGCCCGCGGACGAACTACCGCCAGCCCGCGGTGCAGGAGAAGGTGGACGACGGTGACTGCATCCCGCAGTCCGGCGTCCAGGGCTTCGACGTCACGGTCACCCGGGTGTTCCGCGACCTGCAGTCCGGCGCCGAGATCCGCCGGGAGAGGTTCGACACGACGTACGCCGCCGAGGCGGTCATCCGGTGCGTCGCGCCGCCCCCGGCCGCCCCGGCGCCGGCCCCGGACGGCGGCACACCCCCGGCGCAGCCGACGGCCTGAGCCCACGTCCCGGACCCGCGGCCCGCGGCGCGGTCGCTCCTCCGACCGGGGGATCGCCGCGCCGCCCGCTCCCGGACGGGAGCGGGCGGCGCGTCCGGGCGTGCACACTGGCCGGGTGAGCACCGTGCGGGCCGGCGGGCCGCCCCGCACCGGCGGGCCGGCCGGTGACGGCCGCCCCGTCGCCGTGCCGGACCCGCCCCCGCCCGGTCCCGACGGCGCCACGGCCTCGGGAGCCACCCGCGCCGAGGCACCGCACCCGGGCCGGCTCGACCACTGGCCGGCGGTGGTCCGGGTGCCGCTGCAGGTGCTCGGCCGCACCGTGGCCAAGGCGTGGCAGGACCAGATCCTGGGCCTGTCCGGTGAGGCGGCGTTCTGGCAGATCCTCTCGGTGCCGCCGCTGCTGATCGCGCTGCTGGGGTCGCTGGGCTACCTCGGGGACTGGATCGGTGCGGCCTCGGTGCAGACCATCGAGGACACGCTGGTCGACGCCTCCAGCCAGGCGCTCACCGCCGACGTCGTCGACACGCTGGTGCGGCCCACGCTCAGCGACATCCTGACCTCCGGCCGGCTCGACGTCGTCAGCCTCGGCTTCCTGCTCACGCTGTGGGCGGGGTCCTCGGCGACGGCGACGTTCATGAACACGATCGTGATCGCCTACGACCAGCGCGACGTGCGCGGGCCGATCGCCACGCGCCTCATGGCGCTGTGGCTGTTCGTCGTCGGCCTGGTGCTGGCGGTGCTCATGCTGCCGCTGCTGGTGCTCGGCCGGGGCGTGCTGGTGGGGCTGCTGCCGCAGGACTGGCAGCAGACCGGGAGCATGCTGGTCAACGCCGTCTACTGGCCGCTGGTGGTCGTGGGCCTGGTGCTGGCGCTGACGAGCTTCTACCACGTGGTCCTGCCCCGGCGGCTGCCCTGGCGGCGGCACCTGCCGGGCACGCTGCTGGCCGTCGGGTTCTTCGTGGTGGCCTCGACGGTGCTGCGGCTCTACGTCTCCGACATCCTGGTGGCCGCGCTGCCCTACGGCGCGCTGGCCACCCCGATCGCGGCGCTGCTGTTCCTGTTCTTCTTCGGCATGTCGGTGCTGCTGGGCGCCGAGCTCAACGCCGCCGTGCAGGAGCGCTGGCCGGCACCGCTGCGCCGGCACACCCGCCGGGCGCAGCGCCGGCGGGCGGCCGAGCTGGCGGCCGAGGCCAAGCGCCTCGGCCTCCGATGACGTCCTGGAACGGCTGGTGACGTGCTGGAACGGCCCCTCTGCAGGGTCCCGCCGCGAGCGTGCGAGCGGTGGGGGGCAGAGGGGTCCTTTCACTTCTTGAGCGACTCGTAGATCTCCTTGCAGGCGGGGCACACGGGGCTGCCGGGCTTCGGGGACTTGGTCACCGGGAAGACCTCCCCGCAGAGCGCCTCGACCAGCGTCCCCATGACCGCGCTCTCGGCGATCTTGTTCTTCCGCACGTAGTGGAAGACCTCGTTCGCGTTGCCGGTGTCGCCCTCGCGGACGTCGGGCTTCTCGAGGATGTCGGTGCTGCTCACGGCTGCTCCCAGGCTGGGCGACGGGTTCCGGCCGGGCGGCCGGCCACGAGGGTGCGGCCGGGCGCCGACCGCCTGCCCACCATGATGGCAGGGTGAGCGCCGAAGCCCGTCATGCCGCCGCCCCCGCCGACCTCGTCCTCTCCCCCGAGGTCGCCGAGGCGCTCGACGCCGGCGCCCCCGTCGTGGCCCTGGAGAGCACGCTGCTCGCCCACGGCCTCCCCCGGCCGGACAACCGGGCCGCCGCCGACGAGGTGGAGGCCGCCGTCCGCGCCGGCGGTGCGGTACCGGCGACGATCGCCGTCCTCGACGGCGTCCCGCACGTCGGTCTGACCGCCGCGCAGGTCGACCGGGTGTGCGCCGACCCGGACCTGGCCAAGCTCGGGGTCCGCGACCTGCCGGTGGCCGCGGCGCTGGGGCTGTCGGGTGCCACCACCGTGTCGAGCACCGCGCTGCTGGCCGCGGCCGCCGGGATCGGCGTGTTCGCCACCGGCGGGCTCGGCGGGGTGCACCGCCAGTCGGCGGAGACCTTCGACGAGTCCGCCGACCTCACCGCGCTGTCGCGGACGTCGCTGGCGGTGGTCTGCGCGGGCGTCAAGTCCATCCTCGACGTCCCGGCGACGCTCGAGCGGATGGAGAGCCTGTCGATCACCGTCGTCGGCTACCGCACGACCCGCTTCCCGGGCTTCTACGTGGCCGACTCCGGCTCGGCCCTCGACTGGTCGGTCGACAGCGCCGAGCAGGCCGCCGCGGTGCTCGCCGCGCGGCGCGACCTGACGCCGGGCGCGGTCGTCGTCGCCAACCCCCTGCCGGCCGACGAGCAGCTCGACCCGCAGCTGCACGACCGCGTCATCGCCGACGCCCTGGCCGCGGCGGAGTCGGCCGGGGTGCGCGGCAAGGCGGTGACCCCGTTCGTCCTGGACCACCTGCACCGCGCCAGCGGGGGCGCGACCCTGGCGGTCAACGTGCGGCTGGTGCTGCGCAACGCCGAGCTGGCCGGGCGGATCGCCGCCGCGCTGGCCGGGACACCCCGCTGAGCACCGGGCGCCCGGCCGTCGTCGTCGGGGACCTCGCCACCGACGTCGTCGCGGTGCTCTCCGGGCCGCCGGCGCCCGGCTCGGACCGGGCGGCGGTCATCCGCAGCCGCGGCGGCGGGGCCGGCGCGAACGTGGCCGTGCACCTGGCCGCGCTCGGGGTGCCCGTGGTGCTGGCCGGCTGCGTGGGCGGCGACCC
Source organism: Geodermatophilus sp. SYSU D00814 (assembly GCF_054050055.1). Lineage (NCBI taxonomy): Bacteria > Bacillati > Actinomycetota > Actinomycetes > Geodermatophilales > Geodermatophilaceae > Geodermatophilus > Geodermatophilus sp. SYSU D00814. The sequence goes on along the minus strand of NZ_JBJGYP010000016.1, from coordinate 109,449 downwards.
CGCCGGCGCCGTCCTGGTGGCGGAGCTGACCGCCGCCGGGGTCGGGCTCGCGGTGCGCACGGTGCCCGGCGCGGCCAGCGGCACCATCGTCAGCCTGGTCGAGCCCGGCGGGCAGCGCAGCATGCTGGCCGACCGAGGCGCCAACCTCGAGCTGCGCGCCGACGACGTCCCGGTCCCCGCGCCCGGCGGCCACCTGCACCTGTCGGGCTACACGCTGCTCGACGAGCGGCCGCGGGCGGCCGGGCTGGCAGCGCTGGCCGCGGCCCGGGCGGCGGGGTGCACCGTCTCGGTGGACCCGGCCTCGACCGGACCGCTGGCCGCCTCCGGCGTGGAGCGGTGGCTCGCCGACACCGCCGGCGCGGACCTGCTGCTGCCCAACGCCGACGAGGCGCGGCTGCTCACCGGCTGCGCCGACGTCGCCGACGCCGCCCGCGCGCTGGCCCGCCGGCACCCCGCCGTCGCGGTGACCCTCGGTGCCGACGGCGCGCTGTGGGCCTCCGCCGGCACGCTGGTGCACCGGCCGGCGCACCCGGCCGACGTCGTGGACACCACCGGCGCCGGCGACGCGTTCACCGCGGGCCTGCTGTCGGTCTGGCTGGCCGGGGACGGCGGGGACCCGGCCGCGGCGCTCGACGCCGGGCTGGCGCGGGCCGCCGGCGTCGTGGGGCGGCCCGGGGCGCGGTGAGGCGGGGTCAGCCGTCGATGACCCGGCCGCCCTCGATGACGCGGCGCTCGCGCGCGGGGGCCTCGAGGATGCGGTCGGGCCGCGGCGGCACGTAGCGGTGCGCGTCGAGCTTCTTCTTCGGCGGCCGGTCGTTGGCCATGACGACGGCGATCCAGGGCAGGACCGTGCCGAGCACCGCGAAGAGGATCGCCAGCCAGAGGATCTGGTAGAAGGCCGCGGCCAGCACCAGGCTGACGGCGCGCACGGCCATGGTGATCACGTAGCGCTTCTTCCGGGCGGCGTGCTGCTCGACCAGGCTCGGCTCGGCCTGGGTGATCAGCACCGGCTCGGCCCTGCGGGGTCGCCCGGACTGCTGGCTCGAGGCCACCTGCACCCATCCCTCTCACGGATCGGGGCAGAGACGGCACGGTGTCGCCTGTGCAGGCCGGTTGCCCGTCATCCGGTGGCGGGCTCCCGACTTCCCCCGGTCCGCCCTCCATGGTGCCACCGCGGCAGGACCCGTGCAGGCGGCTGCGCGGACGATCGGGTGCCGGTTCCCGCACTGCTCAGCGGCTCGCCGCGGCCTTCGCGGCCTGCTTCGCCTCCTGCTTGGCGGCCCGGACCTCGGCCAGCGACCCGGGCCCGGTGACGTCGGCGACCGATCGCCGCGACCCCTCCTCGCCGTAGGGCCCGGCGGCCTCACGCCACCCGGGCGGCGTCACGCCGTACTGCTTGCCGAGAAGCGCGACGAGGATCTTCGCCTTCTGCGCACCGAACCCGGGCAGCTCACCGATGCGGCGCAGCAGGGTCGCGCCATCGGGGGCGTCGCCCCACAGTGCCTCGGCTCGGCCGTCGTGGCGTTCCACCAGCAGCCGGCAGACCGCCTGGGTGCGGGCGGCCATCGAGCCGGGGTAGCGGTGCACCGCCGGCGGCCCCTGGAAGAGCCGCGTCAGGTGCTCGGGGTCGGCGTCGGCGATCGCGGCCGCGGACAGGGTGTCCACCCCCATCCGGTCGGCGAGCAGCCGCGGCCCGGCGAAGGCGCGCTCCATGGGGAACTGCTGGTCGAACAGCATGCCGAGAAGCAGCGCGAGCGGGTCACGCGAGAGCAGCTCGTCGGCGGCGTCGTCCTGGGCGATGCGGAGGGTCGGCACGCTCGCCGATCTTTCCTCATCGACAGCCCGGTCGAGGTGCTGGTGAGCGGTACCGACGTGTGTGGGTGGACCGCCACGCACCGCAGCGTGAGGACGTGCACCGACGGGACCGGCGCTGAGGGGAGCTCGCAGGTCCGCCGGTGGGTCGAGCAGCCCTGTCGCGGATCCCGGTCGACGTGTCCGCCGACGTTCCCGACGACCAGCCACCGGGGGCACGAGGAGCGGCGGGAGGTCCGGGTCAGGGCCGGTGGTTGCGGCGTCGGATGGTGATGATCCCGGCCACGACCAGCAGCAGCGGAAGAACCAGGCCCCACATGAGCCAGCCGTTCATCGGTCGCTCCTCTCGCGCGTGTGAGCACGACGGCGCCCCGTGACGCGCCCCGCCCGTCACCGTCAGCCTGCGCCGGATCTCCGCGCGCGGCGTCACCCCACGAGGACGAGCACCGCGCTGCTCGCCGCGACCAGAGCGCATCCGGTCCTGGGACGCCTCCGGCTCGACGTCCCAGCGGTCGTCGCCACTGCGTCGTCGACGCACGTGCTGGTCGGACGCCATGCCCCGGACGAGCGGGAGCGGATAGCGGCCGAGCAGGTCGTCGGCAGCGTCGTCCTGGGCGATGCGGAGGGTCGGCCGACGGGAGTGTGCCGCACGGGGGCCGCGACGACCTCGGGCTCCTGCGGCGGCGGTGGTGCCCCGGGCCGTCGCCGGTCAGGAGGGGACGTGCTGCTCCCGCCCGACGAGCACCCGGACGACGGGGAGGACCACGAGCCAGCAGCAGACGGCCGGCACGAGACCGACGAACGCCGCACCCACCGAGGCGGCGAACACCGCGGTCGTCGCGAAGGCCCGGCGGGTGATGACGGCGGTCGACCGGTCGTCCAGGCGGGGGTCGAGGAGTCCTCGGCGGGCGGCGTACAGCCACGTCGCGGTCAGGGCCGCGCTCGCGAGGGTCAGGCTGGCGGCGTAGAAGACGACGGGGAACGCGTCGTCGGCGGTGGAGTGGGAGCCCAGCAGCGCCGCCGGGAACGGCATGAAGGCCACGGTCATGAGAGCCACCAGGTTGAACCACAGGAGGCCGTGGTCGGAACGGCGGACGTGGCCGAAGGTGCGGTGGTGGGCGATCCAGAACTGGCCGATCACCAGGAAGCTGACGGCGAAGGTCAGGACGGTCGGCCACAGGTCGAGCACCTGGCGGAACAGCCCCTCCTCGTTCTCCGGCAGCTCGATCTCGGCCGTGAGCGGCAGCACGAGCAGGGTGATGACGATGGCGTAGACGGCGTCGCTGAAGAAGACGAGCCGCTCGAAGCCCAGAGGGGACTCCACGAGCGGGGACCCGCCCGGAGGCGCGGTGCCGGGTGCGGGCGGACGGGGGCGGTGCGTGCGTGTCATCCTCGCTCCTCGGGTCGGTCCTCCGGCGCTGACCCGGCCGCGCGACCGGGCGACCATGCTGCCCCGCGACGGGGTCCCGCGGGGACGGACCGGACGCGGTCCCCGACGTCGAGCCGTTCGGCCGTGTCCCCCGGGTCCTCGGTCCCTCCTGGCCGCAGCCCGGACCGGCCACCGTCGGGGGTACCGCGAGCCCCACGGAGGTCGGGCATGGCCACGTCGAGCGACCCCCGCTCTCCCCTGCCGGTCGCCTCCCTGCCGGTGCACTCCGGCGAGGTCGTGCTGGCCGCCCGGCGGTTCGGGTCGTCGGGCGACGTCGTCCTGCTGCTCCACGGCGGACCCGGCTGCCCGGACTACCTCGAGCCGGTCGCGCGGCACCTGGCACCCCGCTTCCGCGCCGTCACCTTCGACCAGCGCGGTGTCGGCGCCTCGACCACCGACGGGCGCTACCGCCTCGACGACCACGTCGCCGACGTCGAGGCCGTCCGCGGGGCGCTGGGAGCCGACCGGGTGCACCTGCTCGGCCACTCCTGGGGCGGTCTGCTCGCACAGCTGTACGCCCGCCGGCACCCGCAACGGCTGCGGAGCCTCGTCCTCGCCAACTCCTCCGCCGGCGTCGGCGCCGACTGGACGCGCATGCAGCGCGAGGTGGTGGCCCACAACCGCCGGAGGAGCGGCCCCGCCGGGTTCGCCGCCCTCGGTGTGTGGTCGCTGGCCGCCCGCCTCCCCGGGCGCCCGGGCGACGCGGCCGGCCGCCGTGTGCTCGCCCGTGTCTGGGCCAACTACTCCCCCGATCCGGCGGCCGCGCCTCCCGCCGACCGCTCGTGGCTGCGCGGCGCGCACAACGCTCCCGCCCGCGGCACCGTCCGGTCGATCACCCGTACACCGGCCGGGGTGCTCGACGACCTCGGCACCGTCACGGACGTCCCCGTCCTCGTCGTCTACGGGGCCGACGACGTCTACGGGCCGAGCACCGACGCGGTCCGCCGCCGGCTGCCCGGAGCGCGGCACCAGGTCCTCGACGGCTGCGGGCACCTGCCCTGGCTGCAGGCACCGGACCGGTTCCTCCCGCTGCTGGACGACTTCTACGACCAGGTGACCCGCCGGAGCGCCACGTCGCGCAGCGAGCGCCGGGGACCCCGCTGAGGTCCCCGCGCACCGGAGGCTGTCACCGACGGACCTGCGAGCTGAGGCCCCTGCAGACCGGTGACCTGCGCGCTGTACACATCATCGTCTCTCTCGGCGGGCTGGTGCCGGGGTGGCTCTGCGCTCCGGCGCCCTCGACCGCACCGGGCGGGCGGCTGCGGTCGACCTCCCCACCGCCCGTAGACCTCGCTCGACCCGACCCTGTGCGGCGACGGCCGGGCACCTCCCGGTCCGTCGACGCGACAGCGCGTGCGGGAGCGAGAGCGGTCCACGGCACCCGGCAGCGTGCCGCACCTGCGCGGGGCCCGGGCTCCGGTGCTCGGTCCGTGGCACAGGGTGAGCGAACGGAGCCATCGGTGCGCCGCGTTCTGGACGGTCTGGTGCCGACCCTCCGGCGTCGGCATGATGCCAACCCCGTTCGCGGGCAACCGCACGAGGGCCGCGCGGGATCGGGCCTGAGACCCGGACCCGGTGCCGCACCGACCGCACCAGGGGCGGAGGGCTGGACATGACGCCGACGCGCGACACGACCGCACAGGGAGTGGGCCGGGCCGACCGGACCGGGATCCTCGCCATGTGGAGCGCCAACGGGATCTCCACGCTCGGCGGGCAGATGACCAACGTGGCCATCCCCTGGTTCATCCTGGAGACCACCGGCAGTGCGGCCAGGACCGGGCTGGTGGCCACGGCCATCACCCTCGGCGGGGTCCTGGCGGCGGTGTTCAGCGGTCCGGTGATCGACCGGCTCGGGTTCAAGCGGTCCAGCGTGATCACCGACGTGGGCGCCGCGGTCGGGGTGGCGGCCATCCCACTGCTGCACGCGGCCGGCGCCCTGCAGTTCTGGCAGATCCTCGTCCTCGGCTTCCTCATCGCCGGGATGCAGGCCCCTGGCGACACCGCCCGCTACTCGATCATGCCCGGCCTGGCGCGCCGCGCGGCGCTGACGATCGAGCGGGCCAACGCCGTGGACCGGGCGATCACCCGCGGGGCGATGCTGGTCGGCCCGATCGTCGGCGGAGTGCTGATCGCGATCGTCGGTCCCGCGAACGTGCTCTACGTCCAGGCGGTGGCGTTCGTCGTCTCCGCCCTGCTCGTGGCGGCTCTGGTCCGTCCCGGCAGTCACGAGGAGGGTGGGGCGGCGCCGGTCCAGGCGGGCCGGCACTACTGGGCCGAGCTCCTCGTCGGGTTGCGGTTCGTCCGGCGCAACAGCCTGCTGGTGTCGATCGTCCTCGTCGTCTCGGTCGCCAACGCGCTGGACGCGTCCCTGGTCACCGTCGTCCTGCCCGTCTACGCCCGCGACGTCTGGGACAGCCCCACCAGCCTCGGCGCGCTCACCTCCGCGATCGGGGCCGGCTCCCTGATCGGTGCCGCGCTCTTCGGCGTGATCGGGCACCGCATGCCCCGGCGGCTGACCATGTTGCTCGGGGGTGCCGGTGGAGCGTTGCTCCTGTACGGCGGCCTGGCGCTGACCCCACCCCTCGGGCTCATGATCGTGCTCGTCCTGCTCGGTGGCGTGGTCGCCGGCCCGATCGTGCCGCTGCTGTTCACGGTGGTGCAGACCGTCACCCCGGCGGAGCTCTACGGCCGTGTCTTCGGCGCGCTGCAGTCCCTGTCGTCGGCAGCGGCCCCGTTCGTCATCGCCGTCGTCGGCTTCGTCGTCGAGGGGGCGGGCCTCGTGCCCACCATCGTCGGCCTCGGCGTCCTCTACCTGGCCGTCACCCTCGGCATGCTGCTGAACCCCGCCCTCCGCCGCCTCGACGACGATCGCACTCCGGCTGCGCCCGCCCTGGTCGCAGACCAGTCGGCGGCCGACCGGAGCGAGCGGGTGTCGTGACCGGCCCCGACGAGGGGACCCCGCCCCTCGGATCACGACAGCCGGTTCTCCTCGTCGTCGGCGGGGATGCACAGGACCTCGCGATCACGGCGGGAGCGCTGGAGCACCGGTTCGCCCGGGACTACCGGGTGCTCACCGCCAGCTCGGCCAGGGCCGCACGAGCCGCCCTCCGTCGCCTGTCGGAGGCCGGAGACCCGGTCGCCCTCGTCGCTGCGGACCTGCACCTCCCCGACGGCGACGGCGTCGCCCTCCTGCAACAGGCCACGGACCTCCACCGCGGTGCTGCCCGCCTGCTGCTGTTCGACATGGACGAGAACCACACCCGGATCCCGTTCGGTGAACTGCCCGCCCTGCAGCGAGCGAGCGCGCTCGGACAGATGGACGCCTGGATGGTGAAGGGCTGGGTCGACCCCGAGGAGTGGCTCTACCCCCGGGTGCAGGAGGCCCTCAGCGCCTGGTCGAGGGCGTACCGCCCGGGCCACCTGGTCTACCGGGTCGTGGGTGAGCAGTGGGACCCGCGCTGCCACGACCTCCGGGACGGCCTGACGGTCAACGGCATACCGCACACGTTCCACCCGCAGGACAGCGAGGCCGGTCGCCGGCTCATCCGCGACCTCGGGCTCGACGTCGGGCGGCTGCCCGCGGTGATCCGCCACGACGGGTCCGTGCTGTACCAGCCGTCGATGGTCGAGCTCGCCCTCTCCCACGGCATCCGGGTCCGGCCCGCCGCCGACGACTACGACCTGGTGGTCCTCGGGGCCGGGCCGGCCGGCCTGGCCGCCGCCGTCTACGGCGCGTCCGAGGGGCTGGGCACCCTGCTGCTCGAGGAGCGGGCCATCGGCGGACAGGCCGGCACCAGTTCCATGATCCGCAACTACCTCGGCTTCCCCGGCGGCATCAGCGGTGGCGAACTGGCCCACCGTGCCTGGCAGCAGGCCACGCTGCTCGGCGCCGAGTTCGTCTTCACCCACCAGGTGTGTGCCTTGACCACCGACGGCGGCCGGCACGTGCTCGGCTTCTCCGACGGCGGTTCCGTGGCGGCCCGGGCCGTGATCCTCGCCGCCGGGGTCCGCTACCGCCGGCTCGGAGTCCCCGACCTGGACCGGCTCACCGGCGCCGGTGTCTTCTACGGAGCGGCCGGGGTGATGGCGCCGGCGGTCGCAGGCGAGGAGGTCTACGTCGTCGGTGGGGCGAACTCCGCCGGGCAGGCCGCCCTGCACCTCGCCCGGTACGCGGCCCGGGTCACCCTCGTGGTGCGCGGCGGGTCCCTGGCCGCCGGGATGTCGGACTACCTGGTCCGGCAGGTCGAGGTCACGCGCAACGTCGAGGTACGGCTGCACACCCAGGTGGTCGGGGGCCGCGGGGACGCCCGGCTGGCGGGCCTGACCCTGCAGGACCGGCGGACGCGGAGGACGGAGGACGTGGACGCGGCGGCCGTCTTCGTCCTGATCGGCGCCGAACCGCGCACCGACTGGCTGGCCCCCGTCCTCCGCCTCGACGAGCACGGCTTCGTCCTCACCGGCCGCGACGTCCCCTCCGCCGACTGGCCGCTGGCCCGCGACCCCTACCCGTTCGAGACGAGCCGCCCCGGCGTCTTCGCCGCCGGCGACGTCCGCTACGGCTCGGTCAAGCGGGTCGCCGGCGCCGTCGGCGAGGGTTCCGTGACCGTCGGATCGATCCACCGCTACCTGGCCCACCTGGCCGCCGGCCCGGAGCACGCGCGGGACCGGGCCCCGGTCTGAGGCCCCCTCCAGGTCGCGCCGGGACGACCCACGGCTCGTCGGCACCCAGGAGCGCCCCGTGTGCGACGAGCCGCTCGACCGGAGGCGACCTGTGCCCGCCCGACACCGGGAGACGCCCGTGAACACCACCGCCACGGATCTGGGGACCCTGAGCTGGGTCGAGCGCACCGGTGGGCAACTCACCCGCGCCGAGCGCCGCTCGCTGCTGGGTCCCCTCGTCCGGACCCACGCCGTCAACGCGGCCGGTCGCCTGTCGATGCTGATCCGTCTCGACCCCGGACGGCGGGCCGCCCCGGTGGCTCTCTCCGTGCTGGTCCCACCGGACTCGGCGCTCACGCGGGCCGCCGTGTCCGAGGCGCGCCGAAGGCTCAGCCCGGCGCTGCTCAACCACTCCTTCCGGACCTTCGCCTTCGGTGCCGTGCTGGGCGCGCTGGAGGGGCTCACCGTGGACACCGGGCTGCTGTTCGCCGCCGCCCTGCTCCACGACACCGGACTGCCCACCAGCGTCGAGCGCGTCGACTTCACCCGGAGCAGCGCCCGCATCGCCCGCGACGTCGCCGAGGAGGCGGGGCTGTCCCCGGCCGCCACCGAGACGCTGTGCACCGCGATCACGCTGCACCTCGGCCCGGACGTCCCGCTCGCGCACGGCCCGGTGGCCCACCTGCTGGCCGCCGGCGCCGGCGTGGACGTCGTCGGGGTGCGTGCCTGGCGGCTGCCGCCGGACCTCCGCTCCGGAGTGGTGGAACGGCATCCCCGGCTCGGGTTCGAGGACGAGTTCGCCGCGGCGCTGCGCGTCGAAGCGGCCCGCGTGCCCCGGGGGCGGGTGGCGTTCCTGCGCAGGTACGGGGCCCTCGACCTCGCGATCAGGCTCGCGCCCTTCCGCGGCTGACCCGCCGTGGCCCCGGTCCACCGCTCCCCGGGGGGGGCGCCGGAGCACTCACCGACCCGGACGGCACCCGCTCGTCGAGGTGGTGCCGGTGCCGGCTGGAGGACACCTCGTCCTCGTGTCCCGCCGCTCGGAGGACCGCTCGGGCGTGGCGTGCGCGAGTACGGTCGGCCCAGCCGACCGTGGGGTGGTGGTGGCCGTGGTGCGTGCTCCTGACGCCCGCGCCGCTGCCAGGAACGGTGCTGGAGCGAGCGGGCTCGGACTCGACGACCTGATCAGGACGGTCGACCTCCTGCCGTTCGGCGTCGCCCTGCTCACCCGCGATCTACGGGTCCTGCACGTCAACCCGGCGGGTCGCGCTCTGGCCGGCGCAGGGCACGACCCGCTGGTGGGACGGACGGCGCCGCCGCTCCCCACAGGGCCATCCCACCCCGGCGACGGACGACGCGTGGTCGACTCCTGCGACACCCCGGTCGACGTCCAGGGGCGACGCCTCGTGGTGCGCGTGTTCCGGGACGCCACCGCGGAACGGCGTGCCGTACGCGAGCGGGCCACGCTCGGCCACGTCGCCGCCCGGGTGGCGACGGCCGAGTCGCTGGAGGCCACGCTCGACACCGTCGCCGCCTGCCTGGTGGAGTCCACCGGGATGAGCGGTGCTGCCGCCATCGTCTTCGACGGTGAGCCGACCCGTCTGCGGGTCGCCGGGACCGCGGGCCTGCCGCCGGACTACGCCGAACGGTTCCAGCGGGCGCTGGCGTCCGGCATCGGCGTCCTGCCCGCGGTGTCGGCCTGGCGCAGCCGCCGCACAATAGTGGTGGACCGGACCCGCGACGAACCGGTCCTCCGGACGCTGGAGGACCTGGACGACGACCTGCCGTGGCGCAGCATCGCCTCCTTCCCGATGATCGCCCGCGGCCATCCGGTCGGTGCCGTCAAGACCTTCTGGCCGGGCCCTCCTCCGGACGGGGACGAGCTCCGCTTCCTCGCCGCCGTCGCCGACCAGGCCGCCACCGCCGTGGACAACGCCCGGCTGGTCGCCGACACCGCCGCGTCCTCCCGCCGGGACGAGGCCCTGATCGCCGCCGGGCTGGCGCTGGCCTCCGAGTTGTCCCTGCCCGCGGTGCTGACCAAGATCGTCGAACTCGCCTGCGAGGTGGCCGACGCCCGGTACGGCGCCGTGGGGGTGCTCGGACCCGACGGTCGCCTCGAGGACTTCATCACCCACGGCATCCCCGCGCAGCAGCGTGCCGCCATCGGCCCCCTGCCCATCGGCCGGGGCATCCTCGGCGCCCTGACCTCCGACGCCCACCCGATGCGGCTGGGCCGCATCCAGGACGGCCCGCGCTCGGTGGGCTTCCCGCCACACCACCCGCCGATGACCTCGTTCCTGGGGGTGCCGATCACCGTGCGCGGCCGGGTCTACGGCAACCTCTACCTCACGGAGAAGCGCGGGGAGTCGGAGTTCACCGACGACGACGAGCGCGCGGTGGTCACCCTCGCCGCGCAGGCCGGTGTCGCGATCGAGAACGTCCGCCTGTTCGACGAGGCGCAGCAGCGACTCGCCCTCGAGGCCCGGCACCGCCTCGCCCGTGAACTGCACGACTCGGTGTCCCAGGCGCTGTTCTCCATGACGTTGGAGACCCGGGGTGCCCAGCTGCTGCTGGAGCGCGCCGGCCTGGCCGCCGACGGGCCACTCGGGGAGCGGTTGGCCAACCTGCGGCAACTGACGCAGGGGGCGCTCGCGGAGATGCGGGCGCTGATCTTCGAGCTGCGCCCGGAGGCGCTGCGGGAGGAGGGTCTCACCGCCGCCATCCGCAAGCAGGCGGAGGGGATCAGCGCGCGCACCGAGATCACCGTCGAGGTCCGCCTACCGACGAGGCCCATCCCCCTGCCGGGCGATGTCGAGGAGCAGGTCTACCGGCTGGTGCAGGAGGCCCTCGCCAACGTCGCCAAGCACTCCGCGGCCCGCCGTGCCGTCGTGCGGCTGCGTTGCCGGCACAGCGGGCACGAGCTGCTGGTGGAGGTGACCGACGACGGCGTGGGCTTCGACGCGTCCTCCTCCCAGCCCGGCCATCTCGGCCTGCACACGATGGCGCAGCGCATGGAGCAGCTCGGTGGCTCCCTCCTGGTGGACTCGCGTCCCGGACGGGGCACACGGATCTCCGCCACGGTCCCCCTGTCCCCCGAGGGACCCGGATGGCCGTGACGGCCGGGACGCCACCGGCGGAGGGACGGCCATGACCGGACCTGCAGGGTGCGGCGACCCCATCCGGGTCTGCCTCGTCGACGACCACGCGGTGGTGCGGCGGGGGCTGCGCGGCTACCTCGAACTCGTCGAGGACGTGGAGATCGTCGGCGAGGCCGCCGACGGACGCGCGGCCCTCGATCTGGTGGCCGCACTGGTCGCCGGCGGAGGAGCTCCGCACGTGGTGCTGATGGACCTGCTGATGCCCGGCACGGACGGGGTCACCGCCACGCGGCTGCTCACCCAGCGGTACGACGGGGTCGCCGTCGTGGCCATGACCAGCTACAGCGAGGTCGACCGGATCCGCAGCGCCCTGGAGGCCGGTGCCTCGGGCTACCTGCTCAAGGACGCCGAGGCCGACCAGGTCGTCGACGCCATCCGCCAGGCCCACCGCGGTGAGATGCCGCTGGGACCGGCGGTCGCCCGCCAGCTCGCCCGCGCCGTCAGCGCACCCGGCCGGACGGCACTCGACACCCTCACCGCCCGCGAGCACGAGGTTCTCGTCCTGCTCGCCACGGGGCTGTCGAACCGGGAGATCGCCCGCCGGCTGTCCATCAGCGAGCGCACTGCCCGCACCCACGTCAGCAACATCCTGGACAAGCTGGGGCTGCGGTCGCGCACGCAGGCGGCGCTGTACGCGATCCAGCACGGCCTGGCACCCGCGTCCCCGTAGTCCGCCTCCGACATTCCTCCCGGCCTTGGCAGGACATTGCGCCGATGTCGCCTGCCCTGGCGCGTGGTGGGCTCGTGGCAGGCACTCCGGTCCAGGGGGCAGTGTGAGGGTGCTGATCGCCGCTCGGGACGTCCGCGTCCGGCGGGCCCTGTCCAGGCTGCTGGAGCTGGGTGGAGGCCACATCGTCGGCGCGACCGACGCGCTGCGCACGTTGCCGGAGCTGGACGCCCGGGTCGGCCCCGACGTGGTGGTCCTGGAGCTGGACCCGCGCGAGGCCCCGCGGGACCTGCAGGTCGTCGAGGAACTCGCCCGTCGGGGGCGCGCGGTGATCGCCGTGTCCAGCGGGTCGGCACGGTGTCCCGACGTCCTGGCCGCCGGTGCCCGGGCCTGTCTGGACGAGGACGTCGACTTCCCCGACCGGCTCGCCCAGGCGGTCCGGGCGGTGGCCGGACAGCCGTCATCCCCTCCCCCGGCGTGAGGGACGGGTCCACGGGACTACGTCAAAGATCCCCCTCCGGTCCGGTCATCACGCCGATGACCGGCCACGGTCGCAGCTCCAGACTGCTGCTGGACACCAGAGCGGACCCCAGGTCACGAGGACCGCCTGCGGCCACTCGCCCTCCGGAGGGCCGGCATGACACGACCGACCGGCGGGCCCCGGTACGACCCCTCCCCCGACCAGCTGATGGACGTGATCGTCGTCGGCGGAGGCCAGGCCGGACTGGCGATGGCCTGGCACCTGGCCCGGCAGGGTCTGCGGTTCGTCGTCCTGGAGGGCGCCGACGAGGTGGGCCGGTCCTGGCGCGACCGGTGGGACTCGCTGCGCCTGTTCACCTCGGCACGGTTCGACTCCCTGCCCGGTATGGCCTTCCCCGCGCCGGCCGACACCTACCCGGGCAAGGACGCGGTCGCCGACTACCTGCAGGCCTACGCGGCCGCCTTCGGCCTCCCGGTCCGCACGGACAGCCGCGTCCTCCGCCTGGACCGGACCGCCGAGGGGTTCGAGCTGCGGACCGCCGACGCGGTGTGGGGGGCCCGCCAGGTCGTGGTCGCCACCGGGCCGTTCCAGGTGCCCGCCGTGCCTCCGCTGGCGGCAGGGCTGGACGCCGCGGTGACCCAGCTCCACAGTGCGGACTACCACCGTCCGGCGCAGCTGCCGGATGGAGCGGTGCTGGTGGTGGGCGGCGGCAACTCCGGCCTGCAGATCGCCGAGGAGCTCGTCGCCGTGCGCCCGGTGGACGTCGCGGTGGGCGCCAGCCTGCCGATGCTGCCCCAGCGGGTCCTGGGCCGGGACCTGTTCTGGTGGCTCACCCGCCTCGGCGCGATGCGGGTGACCACCGGCTCCCGGCTCGGCCGGCGGATGCAGGCGCGCGGTGAGTTCGTCATCGGCACCGACCGCGACCGGCTGCAGCAGGCCGGGGTCCGGTTCCGGCCCCGGCTGACCGGCGCCGACGGGCGCACCGTGCGGTTCGCCGACGGCAGCGCCCTCGACGTCGACGTCGTCGTCTGGGCGACCGGCTACCGCAGCGATCACACCTGGATCCAGGTGCCGGGGGTGTTCCACGACGGACGGATCGTCCACCGGCGCGGCGTCACCGACGTCCCGGGGCTGTACGTCCTGGGCCTGCCCTGGCAGCACACCCGCGGCTCCGCGCTGCTCGGCTTCGTGCAGGAGGACGCCGCCCACCTCGCCGAGCACATCCGCCACTCCGGCACCAGCCGACGCGCGGCGCCGGCGGACGCCCGGAGCCGTCAGCCCCACCCCTGAGAAGGAGAGACGCCATGACCGCGACCATCACCGCCCGGATGCTCGACACCTACCCGAAGGACCTCGGCGGGGTCGACCGGGAACGGATGCGGGTCTGCATCGACGCGTGTCTCGAGTGCGCCGAGGCGTGTACCGCGTGCGCCGACGCCTGCCTCAGCGAGGACATGGTGGCGGAGCTGACCACGTGCATCCGCACCTGCACCGACTGCGCCGACGTCTGCGGGACCACCGGCCGGGTGCTGTCCCGTCACACCGGCTACGACGCCAACCTGACCCGCGCCGTGCTCGCGGCCTGCGCGACCGCCTGCCGCGCCTGCGGCGACGAGTGCTCGCGGCACGCGTCCATGCACGACCACTGCCGCATCTGCGCCGAGGCGTGCCGCCGCTGCGAGCAGGCCTGCCGCGACCTCATCGCCGCGCTGGGCTGACGCGGACGACGCCTTCGTTCCGGACCTGCTGAGAGAGGAACGAGCCGTGACAGAGAACCGAACGCCGTACCCGGTCCGCGTGGACGCGTCCGAGGGCTCCGACGCCTCCCGGGGGCTGTGGCTGGTCAAGTGGTTGCTGCTCATCCCGCACTACGTCGTGCTGGCCTTCCTGTGGTTGGCCTTCTCGGTCGTCAGCGTGATCGCCTTCTTCGCCATCCTGATCACCGCGCGCTACCCGCGTGGCCTGTTCGACTTCAACCTCGGCGTGATGCGCTGGAGCTGGCGAGTGCACTACTACGGCTACGGAGCCAACGGCACCGACCGCTATCCGCCGTTCACCCTCGCCGGCGTGCCCGACTACCCCGCCCACCTGGACGTCGCCTACCCGCAACGGCTCTCGCGGGGCCTGGTCTTCGTGAAGTGGCTGCTCGCCGTCCCGCACTACCTGGTGCTGGCGGTCTTCGTCGGGGGCGGGCTGTGGTTGACCACCCGCGGCGGAACGGACGATGCCTGGGACGACTGGAGCGCCGGCGGCGGCCTGGTCGGCCTGCTCGTGTTCATCGCCGCGGTCGTGCTGCTGTTGACCGGTCGCTATCCGCGGCCGCTGTACGACTTCGTCCTCGGCATGGACCGGTGGGCGGTGCGGGTGGCGGCGTACGTCGGGCTGATGACCGACCGGTACCCGCCCTTCCGCCTCGACCTGGGCGGACCGGATCCCGGCTCCGTCCCCGCGGCGCCGCCCCCGCCGCCGTCACCGGCCGGAGCCCCGGCCGCACCCGGCGGAACCCCGGCCCCCCCGGCCGCGGCCACCCCGGGTGCGACCGGTCCCACCGCCGGCATCCGCGCCTAGCACCCTGCGGGTGGCGCCGAGCGCCGCCGCCTCCGGCGGCGGCCACCGGGCGACCGGCGGCCGCCGCCCACCCCAGGAGAACCACGACACCGGAGGGCTGCGGCATGAGCGCCCCTGTCTCCATCCCGCCGTCGGCGGCACCCGCGACGGACGCGATGCGGCGGACCTCCCTGGCCGCCGGCGTCCTCTACCTCGTCACGTTCGTGTCCGTGCCCACCCTCGCGCTGTACCAGGACGTGCGGGGAGAGGCCGGCTTCGTCCTGGGCGCCGGCAGCGACACCGGGGTGCTCCTGGCGGCCTTCACCGAGGTCGTCGTCGCCCTCGCCGGCATCGGCACCGCCGTGGTGCTGTTCCCGGTGGCGCGGCGGGTCAGCGAGGCGGCCGCCGTCGGCTTCGTGGCCTCCCGGGTCGTGGAGGGCGCGCTGATCGTCGTCGGCGTCGTCAGCGTGCTGACGCTGCTCACCCTGCGCGCCGACGTCGCCGGCACGGCCGGCGCCGACCCGGCCGCGCTGGTCACGACCGGCCACGCCCTGAGCGCGGTCTACGACTGGACGTTCCTGCTCTCGCAGAGCCTGATGCCGGTGTTCAACGCGCTGTGCCTGGGCTACGTGCTGTACCGCGCCCGGCTGGTGCCGCGGGTCCTGCCCGTCCTCGGACTGGTCGGCGCGCCGCTGCTGATGGCGTCCGACGTCGCGGTCTTCTTCGGCGTGTACGACCGCGCGGCGCCGATCGCCGTCCTCGCCGCGCTGCCGATCGCGGTCTGGGAGTTCTCCCTCGGCGTGTACCTGACCGTCCGGGGCTTCCGGCCCGCCGCGGTCACCGCGCTGCGGTCCGCGCCGACCGCCGACCTCGACGATCCCTCCCCGATCCCTCCCCCGCGGACCGGCGAGGAGCCCCTCGCTGAGCGAGGTGCCGTGACCGGATAACGGCGATGAGCCACCCGACGCCGCGGTGGCCGTCTCGCGCTCCCGGCTCCTGGTGTCCCGGGACCGGCGACCACACCGGCCTCCACCCCTGCTCGCTCGACGAGGGGAGACCCGCACCATGATCAGCGCCGGGGACCACGCCGTCCGGGTGACCGGGTCCACCGCCCACGATCCGTGGACCGACGCCCCCGGCGGCGGCACGGTCGAGCGTCCCCTCGCCGACAGGACCGGCGGCGGACGGCGATGACCGCGTCCGCTCGCGCCTCGGACGTGCAGGGGCCGGGAGCCGGCCCCGCCGTCCACGGCCGCGGGCTGCGTACACCGGTGGCCTGGGGCGTCGTCTGGGGCGGCCTGCAGGCCGCATCCCCACTGGGCCTTCCCTGGCTCGACGCGGCGACCGTCTACGCGCTGGGGCTCGTGCTGATCGCCGCGGTCTACATCGGCTTCGCCGTCGCCGACGGGCATCGGCACGTCCTGGTCGTCGAGACGGCCGTGACGGCTTCCTTCGTCGTCGTCGCGGCGGCAGGGGTGACCGGATCGGCCTGGCTGCTCGTGGCCGGTCTGGCCGCCCACGGCCTCAAGGACCTCGGGCAGCACCGCACCGGCTTCGTCGCGAACACCCGCTGGTGGCCACCGTTCTGCGCCACCGTCGACTTCGTCGCGGCCGCCCTCATCGCCGTCGCCCTCATCGCCGACATCCGGATCGGCTGGTGACCCGCACGCCCCGGCCACGACGGCGCCGCAGCACCGCACCACGGAAGGAACAGGACCGCCATGACGACCACCGCACGTCCCGCCCGCCGTCCCCCGTCTCCCGACGGCCCTCCCGCCGTGGGCCACGGGGTGCACACCGGACCCACCCGCCGGATCGTCGCCGGCTCCCACGTGCACCGGCTGGGCGGTGCTCGCCGTGCTGTCGACCCGGATGACCGACCAGCCCCAGCGATGGGCCTCCGTCCCGGCGGCCGGGTGCGGGCGGGCACGGCTCTCCCCACGGCCTGACGCCAACGACCAGGACGGAGTGTCGCCATGACCGACCAGCAACTCAGCAGGGCCCCGCGGCCCTCCGGCGACAACGCCGGCGCCACGATGACCGCGATCGTCCAGGACCGCTACGGGCCGGCCCCCGAAGACGTCCTGCGGATCGCCCGCCTCGCGGTTCCCTCGGTCGCCGACGGCGAGGTCCTCGTCCGGGTGCACGCCGCCAGCGTCGACCGCGGCACCTGGCACGTGATGGCCGGCCTGCCCTATCCGATCCGCCTCGCCGGCTTCGGGCTGCGCCGGCCGAAGTACACCAACCCGGGCCGGGCGCTGGCCGGCACGGTCCAGGCCGTCGGAGCCGGCGTGGACGACTTCGCCCCGGGCGACGAGGTCTTCGGCATCGGCTACGCCACCTTCGCCGAGTACGCCCGCGCCCCGGTCGGCAAGCTGGCCGCCAAGCCGGCGACACTCTCCTCCGCCCAGGCGGCCACCGTGCCCATCTCCGGGCTGACCGCGCTGCAGGCCGTCCGCGACCACGGCCGCGTCCAACCCGGCGAGCAGGTCCTCGTCATCGGGGCGTCGGGCGGCGTGGGCAGCTTCGCGGTGCAACTCGCCAAGTCCGCAGGTGCCGAGGTCACCGGCGTGAGCAGCACCGGGAAGGTCGACGAGGTACGCGCCCTCGGCGCCGACCACGTCCTCGACTACACCCGCGAGGACATCACCGACGGGCGCCGCCGCTACGACGTCGTCCTCGACATCGGCGGCAACCGGCGACTCTCCCGGCTGCGCCGAGTCCTTGCCTCCCGGGGACGGCTGGTCATCGTCGGTGGGGAGAACGGCGGACGGTGGCTGGGCGGGACCGACCGGCAGATCCGGGCCCGGCTGCTGTCGGTGTTCGTCCGCCAGCAGCTGGGCACGTTCATCAACAAGGAGAACGCGCGGGACCTCCACACCCTGCGGGAGATGATCGACGCCGGCACCCTCACCCCGGCCGTGGACCGGGCCTACCCGCTCGACGAGCTCCCCGCGGCCATCCGGTACCTGCTGGACGGCCACACCCGCGGCAAGATCGTCGTGGCGGTCCACGACCCGGACGGGTCCTGACGCCCGACTGGAGCGCCCGGCCGCGGATCGGCCCGGTGCTGACGAGGGCGCGGGGAGTCCTGGTGCTCCGCCGGGTGGATCCACCGCGTGCTTCCCACTGCGTCGACGCCTCCGCCGTCGACCGGCTGCGCCGCGGTCGTCCCTGGGGTGCCCGGGACCCGGGCTGGCGACCCGGATCCCCGACGCAGGCCGTGCGGACGGTGGGGCTGGTGCAGTCCTCCGGGGTCCGGAGCGGGGCCGCCGCCGATCGGTGTCCGGCGTGCACCGACGTGCGGTTCGTCGACGGTGAGCCCGCCTTCTCCCTCCACCGGGACGAGCTCGAGGAGGTCGAGGTCGAGGTCGCGGTCTCCCGGTACCTGGGCAGCTGACCGGACCGGTCCGGGACCCATGCGGGCCGCCCCGGGACAGTTCCTGAACCCCCAGGTCAGGACAGCCTCAGTTTGCTGGCGGGGTCCGCCGGGGGCTGTCACCCTGAGGTCCATGACGACGATGCAGGAACTCCCCCAGGTCCAGGACTGCTCCGTGGCCAGCTGTTCCTACAACGCGGGATCCAGCTGTCACGCCGGGGCCATCACCGTCAGCGGCGACCACGCCCACTGCGGCACCTTCGTCGAGATCTCCTTCCGGGGCGGCCTCGACCGCACCGGCATGGTGGGCGCCTGCCACCGCTCCGACTGCCGACACAACCAGCAGCTCGAGTGCACCGCGCCGGGCGTCCGCGTCGGCCCGGGTGCCGACGCCGCGGACTGCCTGACCTACGAGGCCAGGTAGTCGAACCCGCCCACCGGCTCGAGGGACAGCGCTCCCCCGGCGGAGCGCAACGCCCCGTCGGCGAACGACAGCGCGGCCACCGGGTCGGCGTCGTCCACGAGGACGGCGCGCCCGGGGGCGGCGACCGAACGAACGGCGCTGAGCACCGCGCGCCGGTCGGTCGACGACAGCCCGTCGGTGAGCCGGTCGACCAGCACGATCGAGGCGTCGCCGCGACGGGCCTCCTCCACCGCGGCCAGCCGCGGGCCGACGCCCTCGCCCGGCGTCGGCGACAGCCGCTGGACCGGGACGGAGCCGTGCCCGGAGGCGCAGCGGCCGGTGCTCTCGTCGAGAGCGGTCATGACCTGTCGCCGGGCGTTCTCGGAGCCCATGAGCACGGTCATCTGACCGAGCGGCAGCCGCAGTCCCATCGAGCCTCCACGAATCGGGATAGGCAAGCCTAACCTGCTCTCCGCGGAGGCGTCCAGCGCCCGCCCGGTCACCCGCGGGCGCCCGCGAGGAGTCGGCATGGCACGGGTCCTCCTCGCCGGTGGCACCGGCGCCGTCGGCCGCCCGGTGCTGCCGCTGCTGCTCGCCGCCGGCCACCAGGTCACCGCGACCACCCGCTCGCCCGAGCGGGCCGGGGCGCTGCGCGCCGCCGTCACCGCCGCCCGCCCGGACGTCGTCGTCCACCAGCTCACCGCGCTCGCCACCCCGGCGCGGGACTACGGCTCCTGGCTGGTCGACACCAACCGGCTGCGCGCCGAGGGCCGCTACCCGTTCGTCCACGTCGACGACGCCGCCGCCGTCACCGTCACCGCCGTCGAGCGCGGGGGGCCGGGGGTCTACGACGTGGTCGACGACGACCCGGCGCCGATGCGCGAGTGGGTGCCCCACCTCGCCCGGCTGCTCGGTGGCCCGGAGCCGTCGGTCGTGCCCGCCGACGTCGCCGAGCGGGAGATCGGCCCGCAGGCGGTGTACTACGGCACCCAGCTGCGCGGCGCGTCCAATGCGCGGGCCCGCCGCGAGCTCGGCATGCAGCCGCGCCACCCGAGCTGGCGGGAGGGCTTCCGAGCGGTCTTCGGCGCGGCCTGAGACGGGCGGTCAGGGGCGCAGCACGTGGCCGACGAAGGTGTCCAGCCGCCGGCGCAGCTCGGCGACCCGCTCGGGGACGACCTCCTCGGGGTCGCGCTCGCGCAGCCACGGCGGGATCTCGGTCCGGACGCGGGAGGAGCAGCCGAGGTCGGCGCAGACGTACTGGCCGACCGTGTTGCCGTTGCGGCCGGCCTCCCCGACGCGGCGGGCGGTGAACAGCGAGACGTCCGCGCCGGTCTGCGTGGTCTGGCAGAGCAGGCACATCGCCGACGTGCGGGCGGACATCGCCGTGTCGGCGGCGCGCAGGGCGATGCCGAGCGGGCGGCCCTCCCGCCACAGGACGGCGTAGCCGCGCAGCGGGGCCCGGGCGTCCCGCCAGCCCAGGAAGTCCAGGTCCGCCCACGGCAGGTCGGACAGGCCGGCCGGCAGCGCGGCCGCCGCGGCCTCGCCGCGTGAGCAGTTGACGAACGAGCGCCGGATCTGGGGCTCGGTGAGGGGGTCCACGGTGGTCCTCCGGACGTGGGTCGTGCGCGGGCCGGCCCCCGCGGGGCGGTGCGGCGGGCCCGGTCGGGTCTCCCCCAGGGTGCGGCGCCCCGCTGCGCCGGTCGTCCTCCGCGCGTGCCGTCCTCCCCTCCTCCCCGCGGAGGACGGCGCGGCGCGGCCTCCTGCGCGCGGGCGGCTCAGGAGGTGGAGGGCCGGACGATCCCCCGCTCGTAGGCCAGCACCACGGCCTGCACGCGGTCGCGCAGGCCGAGCTTCATGAGCACGTTGCTGACGTGGGTCTTGACGGTGGTCTCGCTCAGCACGAGCTCCGCGGCGATCTCGGCGTTGGACATGCCCCTGGCCACCAGCAGCAGGACCTGGTGCTCGCGCTCGGTGAGCCCGTCCAGGGACGGCGGGTCCTGCCCGGCGGCCGGCAGCAGCCGGGCGAAGCGGTCGAGCAGGCGGCGGGTGACGCGCGGCGCGACGACGGCCTCGCCCCGGTGGACGACGCGCACGGCGTCGACGAGGTCCTCCGCGGGCACGTCTTTGAGCAGGAAGCCCGAGGCGCCGGCCCGCAGGGAGTCGACGACGTACTCGTCGAGGTCGTAGGTGGTCAGCACCAGCACGCGGGGCGGGTCGGGCAGCTCGGCCAGCCGCCGGGTCGCCTCGACGCCGTCCATGCGGGGCATGCGGATGTCCATGAGCACGACGTCGGGGCGCAGCGCCCGCACCTGGGACAGCGCGACCTCGCCGTCGCCGGCCTCGCCGACGACCTCGACGTCCGGCTCGGACTGCAGGATGAGCCGGAAGCCGGTGCGCAGCAGCGGCTGGTCGTCGACCAGCAGCACCCGGATGGTCACGCGGCACTCCTCGACGTCGGCAGGGTGGCGGTGACGGTGAACCCGCCCCCGCCGCGCGGTCCGGCGCACAGCCGCCCGCCGTAGGCCGCGACGCGCTCGGCCAGCGAGCGCAGCCCCCGGCCCTCGGACTCCCCGTCCCGCGCGCCGCGGCCGTCGTCCTCCACGGCCAGCGACAGGCTCCCGGGGCGCCAGTGCAGCACGACCGTCGCCGCGGCCCGGCCGGCGTGCTGCTGGCAGTTGCGCAGCGCCTCCTGCACGAGGCGGTAGGCGGTCAGGGCGACGCCGGGCTCGACCTCGGCCGCGGTGCCGACGGACACCAGCTCCACCGGCAGGCCGGCGGCCCGGGCCGAGGCCACCAGGTCGTCGATGTCGGCCAGGCCCGGCTGCGGCCGCAGGTCGGCGGCGTCGTCGCTCGGGCGCAGCACGCCGAGGATGCGCCGCATGTCGGCGATCGCGTCCTGCCCCGTCCGCTCCACCGTGCGCAGCAGGTCCTCGGCGGTGTCCGGGTCGCTGCGCAGCAGGCGCCGGGCGGCGGCGGTCTGCACGGTCAGCGCCGTCAGGCCGTGGGTGACCAGGTCCTGCATCTCGCGGGCGACGGCGGCCCGCTCGTCGACCTCTCCGGCCCGGCTGCGGGCCTCGCGGGCCTCCAGCAGGGCGCGGTTGCGCTCCTCCAGGCCGGCGGTGTGCTCCCGCCGCAGCCGCACCGAGCGGCCCACGCCGAAGCCGGTGCCCAGCAGCAGCCCGTTGCCGAACCAGTCCGCCAGCGAGGCCTCGAAGGGGCCGGTGACCAGCACGACGGCGGCCAGCAGGCCCGCACCCGCGGTGGCGACGGCGCTCTGCCGCAGCGGGCGGCCGGCGGCGACCGTGTAGGTGACCAGCAGCGGGGCGAGGGTGGCCACGCCCTGCGCGTAGCCCTGCTGTACGGGCAGCAGGGAGGCGACCGAGGCCACCGCCAGGGCCGCCAGCGGCCAGCGGGTGCGGACGGCCACCGCCGCGCCGGAGAGCACGGCCAGCCCGACGCTGAGGGCGTCGGGCTCCCGGAAGTCGTAGTCGACGAACGTCGGGGCCGACCACAGCGCCAGGGTCGCGAACAGGGCGACCAGCGCGCCGAGGACGACGTCCTCCCGAGCGCCCCAGTGCCAGCGCGGGGTGCCGGGGCGGACACCGGGAGGCTGCACGCGGCCACGCTAGGCGGCGACCGCGCGCCGGCGCCTCCTCCGTGCGGACCGGATCCCCCGCCGGCCTCGTCCCCGAGGAGGAGGCCGGCCGTGTCGAGGTTTCCGTCCGGTGCTGTTCCGCTGGCTATCCTGTGCGGTCGTGGACCACCGGGGCGCCGCCGCGCCCGAGCAGCAGCAGCCGGCGGCGGCCATCCCCGCGCCCCGGACCGGGTCGCCGGCTCCCGACCGCACCGACGGCGGGGCCGTGCTCCGCGCGCTGGGACTCGACGCGCTCGTGGACCTCCTCGAGTCCGCGAACTACGGCGTCTGCATCACCGGGGAGGACCACAGCTGGGTGTACCTGAACCCGGCGGGTGCCGCGGTGATCGGCCGACCGTTCGCCGAGCTGGCCGGTCAGGACTACCTGCAGTCCTTCGCCGAGCACGAGCGGGCCGCGCTGCTGGAGCTCGAGCACGACCAGCGGGCGGGTGACACCGGTTTCTACGCCAACACCGTCGTCCGGCCGGACGGGACCGAGGTCGGGATCACCTGGTCGGGCTCGGTGCTGCGCGTCGGCGACCGGGAGCTGGCCCCGGCGGTGTTCCACCCGACCTTCGGGCTGGGCCCGTCCGACGCCGACGCCGTCGTGCCCGGCGCGGCCGCGGCCGGCATCGCCGAGGGCGCCCCGGTCGAGGAGGTGCTGGCCAGCCTGGCCCGGGAGGCCGTCGACCGCTCACGCGCCCTGGGCTGCCTGCTGCTCGCCGAGGCCGACGAGTCCGACGAGGGCCGGCTGCTGCTGCGCGCGTCGGCCGGCCTCCCGCCGGGGACCGCCGACGCCGTCGCCGAGGCCGGCCCGAGGACGGGCGACCTCCCGGGCGGGGAGCTGCTGACCGCCGGCCGCCTGCTGCTGCTCTCCGACGGGCGGCAGCGGCTGGAGCGCTCGTCGCCCCGGCTGGCCGAGCACCTGGCCGGGCTGTGCTGGCAGGGCGCGGCCGCCCTGCCGCTGCACCGCGGCGGGCGCACCGTGGGGTGCCTGCTGCTGCTCATGCCGGCGTCGGTGACCGCCCCGACCAAGTCGGAGCTGACGTCGTGGTCGGCGCTGGGCGCCCACGCCTCGGTCGCGCTGGCCGACGAGCAGCTGCGCGCCCAGGCCGCCGAGCTGGAACGCCGGCGCCTGGGCCGGGACCTGCACGACTCGCTGAGCGCCTCGCTGTTCTCCCTGCACGCCCGTGCCCAGGCCGTGCGGCGCGGCCTGGCGGCCGGGGACGCAGAGCTCGTCGCGGCGGCGGCCCGGGACCTGGAGGAGCTGTCCCGCCAGGCGGTCGCCGAGCTGCGGGCCACCGTCACCGGTATCCGCGGGGGGTCCCCGGACCTCGCCGGCGCGCTGGGCGACCTGGCCCGCACCTGCACCGCCCGCGACGGCCTGCCCGTGCGCCTGCGGGTGGCCGCGGACCTGCCGGCGGTGGGCGCCGGGCCCACCGA
The DNA here is from genome assembly GCF_054050055.1 of Geodermatophilus sp. SYSU D00814. Classification (NCBI taxonomy): domain Bacteria; kingdom Bacillati; phylum Actinomycetota; class Actinomycetes; order Geodermatophilales; family Geodermatophilaceae; genus Geodermatophilus; species Geodermatophilus sp. SYSU D00814. The sequence goes on along the minus strand of NZ_JBJGYP010000016.1, from coordinate 85,840 downwards.
GCACCTGGTGCGCATCGCCGCCGAGGCGCTGCACAACTGCGTCAAGCACGCCCGGGCCGGCAGCGCCGAGCTGGCGCTGGAGGTGCGGGGCTCGGAGCTCGTGCTCACCGTCGCCGACGACGGCCGGGGCTTCCACCCGGCGGCGCCGCGCGGCGGCGGGCACGGGCAGCGGACGATGCGGGAGCGGGCGCTGCTGTGCGGCGGGTGGCTGCACGTGGACAGCGCGCCCGGGCGGGGCACGCGGCTCGTCGTCCGCGTGCCCCTCCCGGGCTGACCCACCTCAGCAGGACCGCCTCAGCGGGACCGGCTCACGCCGTGGCGATGGCGTCGAGCACCTGCAGCCGCGCCGCCCGCCGGGCCGGCCAGACCGCGGCCACCACGCCGATGAGCGCCCCGAGGACCAGGGAGCCGGCCAGCTGAGCACCGGGGACGACCAGCTCGGTGATGCCCTGGTCGGCCAGCGCGCGGGTCAGCCCCACCCCGAGCACCAGGCCCAGGCCCAGACCCAGCACCGCCCCGTACACCGAGATGAGCACCGCCTCCAGCCGCACCGTGCGGCGCAGCTGCCTGCGGTCCATGCCGACGGCGCGCAGCAGGCCGATCTCCCGCGTCCGCTCCAGCACCGACAGCGCCAGGGTGTTGACGATCCCGAGGACGGCGATGAGGACCGACAGCACCAGCAGCGCGTTGATGAGCATCAGCACCTGGTCGACCTGCGCCTTCTGCTCACCGGCGAACTCGTCGCGGTCCTTGAGGCCGACGACCGGGTAGGCCTCGACGACCGTCTCCAGCGCCGCGCGGGCCGCCGCCACGTCGGTCCCGTCGGCGAGGACCACGTAGACGTAGCGGTCCAGGGCCGGCCCGCCGAGGGCGGCGTCGGTGTCCAGGGACAGGACCATCGAGCCGACCGCCTGGTTGGCGGCGTAGACCCCGCCGACGCTGAGCTCGGTCCGCTGCCCGCCGGCCGACTCGGCCGCGACGGTGTCGCCGACCTCCCAGCCGTGCTCGGCAGCGGTGGCCTCGTCGACCAGCAGGCCGCGCCCGGCCAGCCCGTCGCTGCCGCCGGTGAGGTACTCCAGGGTGAGCCCGCGGTCCAGGGTGGCCGCGTCGACGGCGGCGGCGAAGGTCTCCTCCCCGTCCAGTCGCACCTGGGTGAACCGCTGCTGCAGGACGGCGTCGACCTCCGGCAGCCGCCGCAGCCGGTCGGCGACCTCGGGGGTGAACGGCTGACCCACGGCGGTGGAGACGACGTAGTCGGCGAGCACCGTGTCGTCGACGAGGGCCTCGACCGAGGCGTTGGCCGACGCGCCGAGGATGCCGAAACCGGTCACCAGCGTCAGCCCGACCATCAGCGCGGACGCCGTCGCCGCGGTCCGGCGCGGGTTGCGCCGGGCGTTGTCGCGGGCCAGCCGGCCGGCCGTGCCCGCCAGCCGCGGCAGCGGCGCACCCAGCACCCGGACGACGGGCCGGGCCAGGACCGGGCTGAGCGCGACCGCGCCCAGCACCAGGGCCAGCCCGCCGACCCCGACGAACGCCGGGGCGTCGCCGCTGTCGCCGGTGGCCACGCTGCCGGCCAGGGCACCGGCGGCGACGGCGACCAGCGCGACGCCGACCCCGGTCCGGCGGCGCAGCGACCGCTCCACCGCCACGTGGTCGTCGCGCATGGCAGCGACCGGCGGGGTGCGGGCCGCCCGCCGGGCGGGCACCCAGGCCGCGAGCACGGTCACGACGACGCCGACGGCGTAGGACCACACCACCGTGCCCGCCGACAGCACCAGGTCGCCGTCGAGCGTGAGCCCGAACGTGCCGAACAGCGCCCGCAGCCCGGTCGCGATGCCGAACCCGCCGGCCAGGCCGGCCGTGGCGCCGACGACACCGAGGACGACGGCCTCCAGCAGCACCGAGCGGGTGACCTGCCCCCGGCCGGCGCCGAGGGCCCGCAGCAGCGCGAGCTCCCGGGTGCGCTGGGCGACCAGCATCGAGAACGTGTTCAGGATGATGAAGCTGCCGACGAACAGGGCGATGACGGCGAAGGCGGTGAGCAGCACGGTGATGAACGACAGCCCCTCCTCGAGGGCCGCGGACTGCTCGTCGGCCTGCTGCTGCGCCGTCTGGACCGTGTAGCCGTCGCCGACCGCGGCGGCGACCCGGTCGGCGAGCTCGTCGTGGGAGACGTCCTCGGCGGCGGCCACCTGGATACCGCTGAAGCCGTCGCCGACGCCCGTCAGCTGCTGGGCGGTGGCCACGTCGAAGGCGGTGAGCGAGGCGCCGGCCAGGCCGCCGTCCTCCCCGAAGGTGAAGACGCCGACGACGGTGGCCTCGACCCGGGGACCGGGGGTCAGCAGCGTCACCCGGTCGCCGACCGCGTAGCCGGCCTCCGCGGCGCTGCCGCTGTCGAGCGCCACCTCGCCGGCGCGCTCGGGGGCCCGGCCCGCGGTCAGCTCGCCGGTGTCGAGCCCCGGCGCGCTGGTCCAGCTGATCCCGATGCCGGGCGCGCCGCCGGTGTCGAGCACCTCCCCGGCGGGGGTCAGCAGGTAGACGCCCTGGGCCTGCACGTAGCCCTCGGCGGCGGCCACGCCGTCGACGGCGCGCACCTGCCCGACCAGCGCCCCGGGCACCGACAGCGTGCCCGCGGGGCCGTCGACGCCGTCGGTGCCGCCCTCCGGGGTCACGGCGACGTCGGACGCGGTGCTCTCGAAGAGGTCGGTGAAGGTCCGGTCGAGGGTGTCGGTGAAGATCATCGTGCCGGCGACGAAGGCGACGCCGAGCACGATCGCCACCGCCGACAGAGCCAGGCGCAGCTTGTGCGCCAGGAGGCTGCGCAGGGTCGCCCGCCGCATCTCAGCCCACCTCGACGATGCGGCCTGCGGCGTCGAACGCCTTCATGCGGTCGAGGACGCGCTCCGCGGTGGGGGCGGCCATCTCGTCGACGATGCGCCCGTCGGCGAGGAAGAGGACCCGGTCGGCGTAGGAGGCGGCCGCGGGGTCGTGGGTCACCATGACGACCGTCTGGCCCATCTCGCGCACCGAGGTCCGCAGGAAGGACAGCACCGCCGCGCCGCTGCGGGAGTCGAGGTTGCCGGTGGGCTCGTCGGCGAAGACCACCTGGGGACGGCCGGCCAGGGCGCGCGCGCACGCCACCCGCTGCTGCTGCCCGCCGGACAGCTCGGCCGGCCGGTGGCCGAGCCGGGGGCGCAGGCCGACCGCGTCGACGACGTGGTCCAGCCAGGCCTGGTCGGGGGTGCGCCCGGCGATGTCCATGGGCAGCGTGATGTTCTCCAGCGCCGTCAGCGTCGGCAGCAGGTTGAACGCCTGGAAGACGAACCCGATGCGGTCGCGGCGCAGGCGGGTCAGGCCCCGGTCGTCCAGGGCCGAGAGCTCGGTGTCGCCGATCCAGGCGGAGCCGGAGGTCAGGGAGTCCAGGCCGGCCATGCAGTGCATGAGCGTGGACTTGCCCGAGCCGGACGGGCCCATGATCGCGGTGAACTCGCCGTGGTGGAAGTCGACGTCGACGGCGTCGAGCGCCGTGACCCGGGTGTCGCCGCGGCCGTAGACCCGGGTCAGGGCCCGGCCGCGGGCGGCGGGCGTGCCGGCCGCCGTGGCGGGGACGGCCGGGGACGTCTGCTGGACCGGTGTCACGGTCTGGCTCCTCGAGGTGGTCGGGTGCCGCACCTGCTGCGGCGTCCCGAGCCTGGGGGAGCCCGCGCCGGTGCGGATCGGCCTGCGGGACGGTCGCCGGAGGGGTCCTCGAGGAGGAGGGCCGGTCCCCGCTCCTCCTCGCGCAGGAGACCCGGCCGGTCCGGCGGTCCGAGGCGTCCGGCGCACCCGCGGCCGGAGCATCGGGGTCGTGCCCTCCTCCGCTCCCCGGTTGCGGCCGTTCCTGGTGCCCGCCGCCCTGCTGGTCGCGGCCGCCGTGCTGCTGGTCGTGAACGACGTGCCGGGTCCCGACCTGGCCCGCTCGGTGGTGCGGGCGGTGGCCGACCGGCCCGGCTGGGTCCACCGGGGCGTGGAGGTGGTCAGCGAGGGCGGCCTGGTCGCCCTCGCCCTGCTGCTGGCCGCGGCGGCGTGGCGCCGGCGGACCCGGGTCGAGCCGGTGGCCACGGCGCTGCTCGCCGGGGTCGCGGTGGTCGCGGCGCTCGGCGTCAGCGAGGCGCTCAAGGCGGCGGTGGCGCAGGACCGGCCCTGCCGCACGGTCCCGGGACTGACCGCGCTGGTCGAGTGCCCGCCGCCGGGCGACTGGTCGCTGCCGAGCAACCACGCCACCCTGGCCGCCGCGCTGGCCACCGCGGTCGTGCTGCTGGCGCCCGCGTGGTGGCGGGTCGCCGTCCCGCCGGCCCTGCTCGTCGGCGCGTCGCGGGTGGCGCTGGGCGTCCACCTGCCGCACGACGTCGTCGACGGGCTGGTCCTCGGGTCGGCGGTCGTCCTGGTCGTCGTCGTCGCGCTGCGGTGGCCGGCCGTCCGGCTCGCCGGCGCCCTGGCAGGGTCGGCCGGGAGGTCCCCGCTGCGGCGGGCCGGGACGGGGAGGGAGCCGTGACGGGCGCGACGGTCCGCCGCGCGACGACGGCGGACGCGGCGGCCGTGGGGGACGTCCTCGCCGAGGCGTTCGACGCCTACCCGTGGACCCGCTGGGCGTTCGGGGAGCACCGCAGGCGCGAGCGGCTGCGGGAGCTCTACCGGCTGCAGGCCGGGCTGGCCGGTGCCGAGACGGGCGGCACGTGGGTCGCCGAGCGGGACGGCGCCGTCGTGGCGGCCGCGTGCTGGGCGCGGCCGGACGACCCGCCGCCGTCGGAGGCGACCCGGCGGCTCCTCGCCGAGCGGGTCCCCCTGCTGCTCGGCGACCGCGCCGCCGCGCTGGAGGAGGCCGAGACCGCCGCGGCGAGGGCGCGGCCGCCGGGGCCGCACTGGCTGCTGGGCTGCGTGGGCACCCTCCCGCGGGAGCGCGGGCGGGGCACCGCCTCGCAGCTGCTCGCCCCCGGGATCCGGGCGCTCGACGCCGAGGGTGCCGCCGCGGTGCTCGAGACGTCGTCCGCGGCCAACGTGCGGCTCTACCGGCGGCTCGGCTTCGGCGTCCGGGCCGAGCTCGACCCGCCCGGCGGCGCACCGCACGTGTGGGTGATGGAGCGTCCGCCCGGGCGCGGGCAGGCGCCTCCCCGCTGAGGGCGGCCGCGGTCCGCGGCGCAGGATGGGCCGGTGCGCGCGGTGGTGAGCAGGGTGGCCTCGGCGTCGGTGACCGTCGACGGCGCCGTCGTCGGGGAGGTCGGCCGGGGCCTGCTGGCGCTGGTCGGCGTCGGCCGGGACGACGACGCCGACCGCGCCCGCGTCCTGGCCCGGAAGGTCCACGAGCTGCGGGTGTTCCCCACCGACGACGGCGCGCGCTCGGCCGCCGACCTCGGGCTGCCGGTGCTGGTCGTCAGCCAGTTCACCCTCTACGCCGACACGCGCAAGGGCCGCCGCCCGTCGTGGGACGGCGCGGCGCCCGGCGAGGTGGCCGAGCCACTGGTCGGCCAGGTGGTCGCGGAGCTGCGGCGGCGCGGCTGCGAGGTGGCCACGGGGGTGTTCGGCGCCCGCATGGCGGTGGCCTCGGTGAACGACGGCCCGATGACCTTGCTGCTGGAGGTCTGATCCGGCGACGGACCGGGTACGGGTGGTGACAGAAGACACGCTCTGTGCGTTGCCTGTGAAGTCGGGCCGCGCGGAACACCAGGGCCCGTCGGGACCGTTGCACGGGGCGTAACACAACGGACGACAACGGACAACAGCGGGGTCCCGCCCGGACAGCGGCGCCCCACCCCAGACGCGGACGCACCACCGCCTCCGACAGCCGGCCGGTGCATCCGAACCACAGGCAAGGACGAAGACATCCCGTGACGCTCCTGCAGTCCTCCCCCAGTGACGCCCTCGAGGTCCGCTCGCCGCGACGCGAGCCGGACACCAGTGGCCTGGTGTCGACCGACCTGGTGCGCGTGTACCTCAACACCATCGGCAAGACCGCCCTGCTGACCGCCGAGCAGGAGGTCGAGCTGGCCAAGCGCATCGAGGCCGGCCTCTACGCCGAGCGGCTGCTCGCCGAGCGGCAGCTCACCCCTGCCCTGCAGCGGGACTACAAGGCGCTGGCCGTCGACGGCAAGGCCGCCAAGCGGCACCTGCTCGAGGCCAACCTGCGGCTGGTCGTCTCGGTGGCCAAGCGCTACACCGGGCACGGCATGACGTTCCTGGACCTCATCCAGGAGGGCAACGTCGGCCTCATCCGCGCCGTCGAGAAGTTCGACTACACCAAGGGCTTCAAGTTCTCGACCTACGCGACGTGGTGGATCCGCCAGGCGATCACCCGCGCGATGGCCGACTCCGGCCGCACCATCCGGCTGCCCGTGCACCTGGCCGAGCAGGTCAACAAGGTCGTGCGGACCCGCCGGCGGGTGCACCAGGAGCTCGAGCGCGAGCCCACCGCCGAGGAGCTCGGCCTCGAGCTGGACATGACCCCCGAGCGGGTCACCGAGCTGCTCGAGTACAGCCGCGACCTGGTCAGCCTCGACCAGACCGTCGGCGCCGACGAGGAGTCCCGCCTCGGTGACTTCATCGAGGACGCCGACGCCGCGGTGGCGGAGGACGCGGTCGCCTTCCAGATGATGAAGGGCGACGTGCGCACCGTCCTGTCCACCCTGGAGGAGCGCGAGCGCGACGTCGTGGTGCTGCGCTTCGGTCTCGACGGCGGCCAGCCGCGCACGCTGGAGCAGATCGGCAAGCAGTTCGGTCTCTCCCGCGAGCGGGTGCGCCAGATCGAGCGCGAGACCATGGCCAAGCTGCGCGACCCGCAGCGCGCCGACGCCCTGCGCGACTACCTCGCCTGACACCCGGCGACGTCGAGAGCCGGCTCCCCCACGGGGAGCCGGCTCTCGGCGTTGACAGACCCGTGTCGCCGGGCCACGCTGGTCTTCAACCGTTCGGTTGAGGAGGCTGGTCGTGGCGACGACACGGGAACGCTGGCGGCACCTGGCCGACGACCTCGGGCGGCGGGTCGACGGCGTGCCCGCCGGCCGCTGGGACGACCCGGCGCCGTGCGAGGGCTGGGTCGCGCGCGACGTCGTCCGGCACCTGGTGGAGTGGATGCCCGCGCTGTACCTCCCGGCCGTGGGCCGTCCCGTGCCCGCGCTCCCCTCGGTGGACGACGACCCGGCCGCGGCCTGGCGGGCCACCGACGCCGCGATCTCGGCCCTGCTCGCCGACCCGGACCTCGCCCGACGCCCGACCAGCACCCGCGCGGGGGACATGCCGCTCGAGGACCTGGTCGCCATGACCGGGCTGATGGACCTCCTGGTGCACACCTGGGACCTCGCCCGCGCCACCGGGCAGGACGAGTCGCTCGACCCGGAGGAGGCGGCGGCGTTCCTCGCCGGGATCGAGCCGTGGGACGCCGCGCTGCGCGGCAGCGGCCACTACGGCGCGCGCGTCCCGGTCCCCGACGACGCCGACGCCCAGACGAAGCTGCTGGCCTTCACCGGCCGCCGGCCCTGAGCAGGTCCTCCCGGGCCGATGAGTTCCGGCGCCGGCGCCGGTCTCCCCGTCGACACCGAGGAGGACGACGTGGCGCAGTTGCTGAGGGTCCAGAACTTCACCGTCTCGAGCGACGGGTACGGCGCGGGTGAGGGGCAGAGCCTCGAGCGGCCGTTCGGGCACGCCGACCCGCGGGAGCTGATGGCCTGGGCCCTCGCCACCGCGAGCTTCCCCGGGCGCAGCGAGCCGGGCGGCAGCCGCGGCCTCGACGACTACTTCACCCGGGACTTCGCGCACGGCATCGGCGCCGAGATCATGGGCCGGAACAAGTTCGGGCCCCAGCGCGGCCCCTGGCAGGACCACGAGTGGCAGGGGTGGTGGGGGGAGGAGCCGCCGTTCCACACGCCGGTGTTCGTCATGACCCACCACCTGCGGCCGTCGTTCACGCTGTCGGACACCACGTTCGCCTTCGTCGACGCCGACCCGGCCACGGTGCTGGAACAGGCCCGCGCGGCGGCCGGCGGTCTCGACGTCCGGCTCGGGGGAGGCGCCTCGGTGGTCCGGCAGTTCCTCGAGGCCGACCTCGTCGACACGCTGCACGTCGCCGTCGCGCCGGTCGAGCTCGGCGCCGGCTCCCGGCTCTGGACGTCGCCGGACGAGCTGCTCGACCGCTTCTCCCGCGAGGTCGTCCCGAGCCCGAGCGGCGTCACCCACCACCTCTACTGGAGGAGGTGACCGGCTCTGCTCAATCGCGCATGCGGCGCGGGCCCGGCTCCACGCGGGCGGTGGGCGGCCCGACCCGCACCGTCCCGCCCGCGACCACCAGCGAGCGGCCGCCGTGCCAGGGATGGGGCGGGCCGGCGATGACCGGGGACAACGTCAGGCCGAGCACCTCGGGCAGGTCGTCGGCCAGCCGGGCGACCCGCAGCAGCAGCTCCTCCAGCGCGGCGACGTCGACCCGCTCGGCCCCGCGCCAGCCGTCGAGCAGCGGCCACGCCCGCGGCTCGCGCACCAGCTCGGCGGCGTCGAGGTCGGTGAGCGGCAGCGTGCGGTAGGCGCGGTCGCCGAGCAGCTCGGTGGCCACGCCCCCGAGGCCGAAGCTGACCAGCGCGCCGAACGACGGGTCGTCGACGACCTCCACGACCGTCGCCACCCCGGGCGCCGCCATCTCCTGCACGATCACCGGGTCGCCGGCGGGGATCGCCTCGAAGGCGGCCCGGACGGCGTCGGCGTCGGGGAGGTCCAGCCGCACCCCGCCGAGGTCGGTGCGGTGCCGCAGCCACGGAGCGGTGGACTTGAGCACCACCGGGTAGCCGACGGCGTCGGCGGCGGCGACGGCCTCCTCGGCCGTGGTGGCCAGCCGGGTGCCGAGCAGCGGCACGCCGTAGGCGGCCAGCAGCGCCAGCGTCTCGTCGTCGGTGAGCTGCCGGCCGCCGGGCGACTCCAGCAGCGCCCCGCGCACCACCGACCGGGCGTGCTCGGCGTCGACGTCGGGCAGGTCGGGCACCGTGCCCACCGGCCGCCGCCGCCAGCGGGCGTACTCGGCCACCCGGGCCAGCGCGATGACCGCCCGCTCCGGCGAGGAGTACGACGGCACCGAGCCGCGGGCGGGCATGCCGTTCGCGTCGGTCACCGTGAGCTCGGGCGGGAAGCCCTCGGCGGAGAGGAAGGTGGCCAGCACGGGCTTGGCCGACCCGCGCGACACCTCCACCAGCGCCCGGCCGTACTCGTCGGGCGGCGTGTGCACCAGCGGCGGGAGGAACACCGCGACGACGGCGTCGGCACCGTCGTCGTCGACGGCCTCCTGCAGCGCCGCGCGGAAGGCCTCCGGGCTGCCGGTGGCGCCGATGTCGACCGGGGCCTCGTGGGCCAGCGCCAGTCCCTGGTCGAGGACGGCGTCGGCGACGAGCACACCGAGCGCGGTGGAGTTGCCGACGACGGCGACCCGGTCACCGGCCGGCAGCGGCTGGTGGGCCAGCAGCATGCCGACCTCGAAGAGCTGCGCGACGGTCTCCACCCGGATCACGCCCGCCGAGGCGAACAGCGCGGCCACCGACTGCTCGGGCACCGACACCGACGTGCCGGCCAGGCCCGGCGTGAGCCCGCCGTGCCGGCCGCTCTTGACCGCCACCACCGGCTTGGTGCGGCCGACCGTGCGGGCCAGCCGGGCGAACTTGCGCGGGTTGCCGAAGCTCTCCAGGTGCAGCAGCACGACCTCGGTGCCGGGGTCGGTGGCCCAGTACTGCAGCAGGTCGTTACCGCTGACGTCAGCCCGGTTGCCCGCCGAGACGAAGCTCGACAGCCCGATGTCCCGCGAGCGGGCGCGCTCCAGCAGCGCCACGCCCAGCGCGCCGGACTGGGCGAAGAAGCCCACCCGCCCGCGGCCGGGCACGTGCGGCGCGAGGCTGGCGTCGAGCCGGATCGCCGGGTCGGTGTTGACCACGCCCAGGCAGTTGGGGCCGACCACCCGCATGCCCGAGGCCCGCGCCTCGGCGACCAGCCGCCGCTCGGCCTCCCGCCCCTCCGGCCCGGTCTCGCCGAACCCACCGGAGATGACCACCAGGCCGCGGACCCGCTTGCGCCGGCAGGCCTCGACCACCCCGGCGACCTCGTCGGCCGGGACGGCGACCACCGCGAGGTCGACGTCGCCGGGGATGGCCTCGATCGAGGCGTAGGCGGGCACACCGCGCACGTGCCGGGCGCCGGGGTTGACCGGGTACACCGGGCCCTCGAAGCCGTGGTCGAGCAGGTTGCGCAGGACGAGGTTGCCGATCTTGCCCTCGTCGTTGCTGGCGCCGACGACCGCGACCGACGACGGCGTGAGCAGCCGCGCGATGGACCGGGACTCGCTGCGCTGCTCGCGCTCGTAGGCGACCGCCAGCGACGTCTGGGTGGGCGCGATCGGGAAGGTCAGGTGGACGACGCCCTCGTCGTAGGTGCGCGTGGCCTGGTACCCGGCGTCGAGGAAGACCCGGACCATCCGGGCGTTCTGCGTCAGCACCTCGGCGACGAAGTTGGTGATGCCGCGCTCGCGGGCGGCGGCGGCCAGGTGCTCGAGCAGCACCGACCCGAGGCCGCGGCCCTGGTGGGCGTCCTCGACCAGGAAGGCGATCTCGGCGTCGGTGGTGCCGGGCAGGCGGTCGTAGCGGCCGACGGCGATGAGCTGGTCGCCGAGCAGGACCACGAAGGCCACTCGGTCGGAGTGGTCGACGTGGGTGAAGCGGTGCAGGTCCTTGTCGCTGAGCCGCTTCATCGGCCCGAAGAAGCGGTAGTAGCGGGTCTGGTCGGAGCTGCGCTCCATCAGGCCGACCAGCCCGTCGGCGTCCTCGGGGCAGATCGGGCGCAGGTGCACCGTGCCGCCGTCGGCGGCGACGATGTCGGCCTCCCAGTGCGCGGGAGGCCGCGGCGCCTGCTCCTCGGGCGCGGGCGGCGCGGTCCGCTGCTCAGTCACGGGGGTCGTCCGGGTCGAGGCCGAACAGCGGGTAGGACGCCCGCCGGGTGCGGGCGACGGCCCGGTCGACGCGGGACTCGGTGAACGGGTCCCACGCGGCGAAGCCGGTGTAGCCGCCCTCGGTCATGTGCGTCGGCGGCCGGGCGCGCAGCCCGCGGGCGACGACGTCGTCGCGCCAGGACTGCGGGATCGCCGTCACCGGGTCCAGCGGCGCGCCCGCCGCCTCGGCCAGCAGGTGCGTCCAGGCCCGCGGCACGCAGCGCACCAGGCCGTAGCCGCCGCCGCCGAGGGCGATCCATCGGCCGTCGCACAGCTCGTGCGCCAGCTCGTGCACCGCGCGGTAGCTGGCCCGCTGGCCGTCGATGGTGAGCGCGAGGTCGGCGAGGGGGTCCTCGTGGTGGGCGTCGCAGCCGCACTGGGTGACCAGCACCTGCGGCGCGAAGGCCCGCAGCACGCCGGGGACGACGGCGTGGAAGGCGCGCAGCCAGCCGGGGTCGTCGGTGCCGTTGGGCAGGGCCACGTTGACGGCGCTGCCGTGCGCCTTCTCCGGGTCGCCGGTCTCCTCCGGGTAGCCGGTCCCGGGGAAGAGGGTCAGCGGGGTCTGGTGGATGCTCACGGTGAGCACCCGCGGGTCGTCGTAGAAGGCGGCCTGCACGCCGTCGCCGTGGTGGACGTCGAGGTCGACGTAGGCGATCCGCTCCAGGCCCTGACCGAGCAGCCAGGCGATCGCGATCGCGGCGTCGTTGAACACGCAGAAGCCCGACGCCCGGTCGCGCATGGCGTGGTGCAGCCCGCCGGAGATGTTCACCGCGTGCTGCGCGCGGCCGGAGTGCACCAGCTCGGCGGCCTGCACGCTGCCGCCGGTGATGAGCGCGGCAGCCTCGTACATGCCCTCGAACACCGGGTTGTCGGCGGTGCCCAGGCCGTAGCGCTCGTCGGGGTCGGTGGGGGCGCGCCGCACCGCCTCCAGGTATGCCTCGTCGTGCACCAGCGTCAGCAGGTCGGTGCCGGCGGGCGCGGGCCGCACGACGTCGACCCGGTCCGACGCCAGGACGCCGAGGGCGTCGGCCAGGCGCATGGTCAGGTCCAGCCGCACGGGGTGCAGCGGGTGGTCACCGCCCAGCGTGTAGCCGAGCAGCGCGTCGTCCCAGACGACGGCCACCGAGTCGCTCACGGGGCCCTCCTGTCCGCGTCGGGACCCCCCCGCCGGGCCGTCGTCGTCCCGGGGTCGTCCCTGGCCGGGACGCTACCGCCGGTGCCCGGCGGGCGCCCTCCCCCCGGCTCCCGGTCCCGGCCCGGACCTGCGCCGCCACCCCGCGCGGTCCCCGCGGCGGCCGGGCCCGGTCGCTGGTGGCCCGTAGGATCGGGGGCGACACGGAGGAGTGCCAGTGAACGACCTCATCGACACCACGGAGATGTACCTCCGCACGATCTTCGAGCTGGAGGAGGAGGGCATCGTCCCGCTCCGGGCCCGGATCGCCGAGCGGCTGCACCAGAGCGGTCCCACCGTCAGCCAGACCGTCGCCCGCATGGAGCGCGACGGGCTGCTGACCGTCGAGGGCGACCGGCACCTGCAGCTGTCGGAGTCCGGCCGTGCGCTGGCCACCGCGGTCATGCGCAAGCACCGGCTCGCCGAGTGCCTGCTCGTCGACGTCATCGGCCTGGAGTACGCCGACGTCCACGAGGAGGCCTGCCGCTGGGAGCACGTCATGAGCGAGGCGGTGGAGCGCAAGTTGCTGACGCTGCTCGGCAACCCGACGGTCTCCCCGTTCGGCAACCCGATCCCCGGCCTGGACGCCCTCGGCGGGGAGACCTCGGCGGTGCTCGACTCCCTCACCCTGCTGTCCACCACGGCCACCGCCGAGGGCCGCCGGGTGACGATCCGGCGGATCAGCGAGCAGCTGCAGGAGAACGGTGAGCTGCTGCGCCAGCTCGCCGAGCAGGGGGTGCGCCCGGGCGCGACCGTGGTGGCCCGGTCGACGAACGGCACCGTGACCGTCGACGACCACCCGCTGCCGGCCGGCGTGGCCCAGCACCTGTTCGTCGCCGCGGTCGACGAGGAGCTGACCCCGGCGGAGGCCGCCGCCCAGCTCTGACGGCGGGGCCTGCGGCAGGCCCTCCCCGCACGTCACCGGCGCCCGGTGCCCGCTCCCGCGGGTGCCGGGCGCCGCTCGTTACGGTGGGCGGCGTCTGCGCCACGACCCAGCGTCCGCGACCACCCGCGAGGAGTCCCGGTGAGCGAGCCCGACCACCCCACCGACAGTCCTGCGGACGCTCCCCCGGCGTCGCCGTTCGAGCGGCCGGCCGACGTGGCCGCGATCCCGCGGGTGAGCGGTCTGGCACTGTCGGCCGACGGCACCCGGCTGGCGGTCGCGGTGCAGACGCTGAACGGCGAGGGCACGAAGTGGCAGTCGGCGCTGTGGGAGGTCGACCCCGCCGGGCAGCGACCGCCGCGGCGGCTGACCCGCAGCGCCCCCGGCGAGTCCGCGCCGGCCTTCGGCCCCGACGGGACCCTGCTGTTCGTCTCCGCCCGCCCCGACCCCGCGGCCGGCAAGGACGCCGGTGACCCGAAGCCGGCGCTGTGGGCACTGCCCCCCGGCGGCGGGGAGGCACGCCCGGTCGTCACCCGCCCCGGCGGCGTGGCCGGCTTCGCGGTAGCCGCCGACAGCGGCGACGTCGTCGTGGTGGCCGCCACCCACCCCGGCGCGGGGGACGCCGCCGACGACGAGGCCCGGCGCAAGGCGCGCAGCGACGCGGGGGTGTCGGCGATCCTGCACGAGGCCTACCCGGTGCGGTACTGGGACGCCGACCTCGGCCCCGCCGTGCCGCACCTGTTCTGGGCCGGAGCCCTCCCGGCCGAGGACGCGGCGGGCGGGGTGCCCGAGCCGGTCGAGCTGCGTGACCTGACCCCCGACGCCGGCCCCCCCATCGGGGCCGGCGAGTCGGTGACCCTCTCCCCCGACGGCCGCCTCGCGCTGCGGGAGGAGCAGGTGCCCGACGGGCCGGCCGGCCGGCGCACCCGGCTGTTGCTGGTGGAGACGGCGACCGGGAACAGCCGGGTGCTGGTCGACGACCCGCTGGCCGACGTCCACTCCGCCGCCTTCTCCCCCGACGGCGCCGCGGTCGTCTGCGTGCGCGAGACCATGACCACCTACGCCGAGCCGCCGGACTACACGCTGCTGCTGGTCGACGTCGACTCCGCCGAGGCCCGGGAGCTGACCGCCGGCTTCGACCGCTGGCCCAGCGCCCCGCAGTTCGCCGCGGACGGCACGGCGGTGTACTTCCTCGCCGACGACGACGGCCGGCACGCGCTGTTCCGGGTGGAGGTGGCCGGCGGCGAGCCGGTGCGGCTGACCGCCGACGGCGCCCACAGCGACCTGCAGGTGGCCCGCGACGGCAGCGCCCTCTACGCCCTGCGCTCGGCCTACGACGAGCCGCCCGTCCCGGTGCGGCTGGACCCGCGGGCGACCGGCCAGCACCCCGAGCCGCTGCCCGCACCGGGGGCGGTCGGCCGGCTGCCCGGGACGTTGACGGAGGTCCGCGCCACCGCCGCCGACGGCGCGCAGGTGCAGTCCTGGCTGGTGCTGCCCGAGGGCGCCTCCGCGGAGAACCCGGCGCCGCTGGTGCTGTGGATCCACGGCGGCCCCCTGATGAGCTGGAACTCCTGGTCGTGGCGCTGGTGCCCGTGGGTGCTGGCCGCCCGGGGGTACGCCGTGCTCCTGCCCAACCCGGCGCTGTCGCAGGGCTTCGGCCAGGACTTCGTGCGGCGCGGCTGGGGCGAGTGGGGCGGAGCGCCCTACACCGACCTGATGGCCGCGGTGGACGCCGCCCTGGAGCGGCCCGACCTCGACCCGGAGCGCACCGCCGCGATGGGCGGCTCGTTCGGCGGCTACATGGCCAACTGGGTGGCCACCCAGACCGACCGCTTCAAGGCGATCGTCACCCACGCCAGCCTGTGGGACCTCGACAGCTTCGTGGGCACCACGGACGCGGCCTACTACTGGGAGAAGGAGTGGGGCGACCCGCTCGCCACCCCGAAGCGCTACGAGCAGAACTCGCCGCACCGCTTCGCCGACGCCATCCGCACGCCGGTGCTGGTCATCCACGGCGACAAGGACTACCGCGTGCCGATCGGCGAAGGGCTGCGGCTCTTCTACGACCTGCAGAAGCGGGGCGTGCCCTCGCGGTTCCTCTACTTCCCGGACGAGAACCACTGGGTGCTCACCCCCGGCAACTCGACGGTCTGGTACGAGACGGTGCTCGCCTTCCTGGCCGAGCACGTGCTCGGCCAGGAGTGGCAGCGCCCCGCCCTGGTCTGAGGAAGGACCTCCTCGCCCCCACCGCTCGCGAGCTCGCGGCGGGGCCCTGCGAGGAGGCCGTTGCAGCACCTCACCCGGCGCCGGCGCCTGCCTCACCCGGCGGCCGAGCGCGGGTCGGGCGCGAGGATCTCGCTGATCAGGGCGCGCAGCCGCGCGGGCGGCAGGCAGGCGGCCAGGCCGTCGGCCAGCAGCTGCGGCAGCGGCGCGTCGGGGTCGGCCGCCAGCGCCCGGTCGAGCGCGACGTTGGCCGTGGCGCCGTCCCCGCGCAGCCACGCGCTGACCGCCAGCAGCGTCGCGGGTGGCCCGTCGAGCGGTACGGGCGCGCGGCGGGTGCACTCGGTCCACAGCACCTCCGCGGCCGGGGCGTCGTCGCCGAGCGCCAGGCCCAGCGCCCGGTCGCGCACCTCGGAGAGGGTCAGCGCCCACAGCACCTCGGCGACTCGGGTGTCGGGCAGCCGCGCCCCGGCGGTGGCCGGTCCCGGCCGGCAGGCGGCCGCGGCGTCGACGACCAGGGTGGTCGCCTCGGCGGCGACGGCGGCCCGCCCGCGGGCGCGCAGCCGGCCGGCGTGCACCCGCCCGGCGGACAGGCACGCCTCGGCCATCGCCGCCGCGGCCGGCCCGTCCGGCGGCGCGATGCGGGCGGCCAGCGCCGCGCGGTCGGGCGCGAGCACCGCACCGCCGGCCACCGCCGCCGCGGCCAGCGGGCTGGCCCCCTCGGGGACGGGCGTGCCGGCGCTGGGCTCGCAGCAGGCGTACGGGCAGTCGTAGTCCCACCACCGGCCCCCGCGGACCAGCAGCGCCTCGCGGACGGGCACGTCGTGCGCGTCCAGGGCCAGCACCACCTCGTGCACGACGTCGCGGTGCGGCAGCTCCGGCCACGCCTCGACGGCGCCGGACCCGACCGGGAGCACCGGCGGGAGCTCGCGGTCGGGGGTCTCGGAGACCACCGCGAGGAGCACGGCGTCCGGCTCGTCGGTGACGACCCGGGCGGCGAGGGCGCGAGCCAGCGCGGCGGCCGAGCCCGGCGGCGGGAGGTCGGCGCGCACGGTCAGGCCGACCCGGCTGCCGCCGGGTCCGCGCAGGCTGACCAGCACCACCGACTCGGCCGGCCGGAAGCCGAGCAGGTGCGGCAGGGCGGCGGCGACCTCGCCGGTGTCGCCGAGCCGGATGACGGGGATCGGGGGTCTGTCCACGCCGTCGACCCTGCGGTCGCGCACGGTGCGGGAGGCTCCCCGGCGACGGCCTGTGGACCGGGCCGCCCCTGTGGACGGCCGGGTCGCGGAGTGTCAGTGGGCCGCGGCCTCCGCCGGGGGCACCCGGTCGCGCCGCGCGTTCCACGGCAGCCGGCGGAGCTCCTCGGCGAGCGCGCGGACCCCCGACTCGCCGAAGCGACGGGCCCAGTGGGTCAGCCAGTCCTCCTGGTCGAGGAAGAACTTCCAGTCGCCGACCACCCCGTGCCGCACGAACAGGAACGGCACGGGTGACTGGAACGGGCGGAAGCCGTCGTTGTAGATCGCCGTCGAACGGTTGCCCTCGTAGAACGGCCCGAAGACGATCCCGTCCTCGACGTAGGACGGCACGGCGATCTGCTGCAGGACCTCACCGAAGACGCCCTCCGCACGCTCCGCGGGCAGGTCCGGGAAGACGACGACCACCACGTCGTACGTGTCGTCGTCCGCCGCGGCCTCGAGCAGCCGGCGCTTGTGGTCCTCCACCACCTCGACGACGCGCGGCGCGCCCCCGTCGCCGACCTGCTCGGCGGCGAGCCACAGCCGCTGCCGCGCCACGGACGTGGGAACGAAGGGGCAGACGGGCCCGGGGCGGCCGAGTTCCTCGTGCGGCTCGACGACGAAGGTCCTGATCCAGTCGGCGACGGCGCGCAGCGCGTCGCGGTCGCGGTCGGTCAGGCCGCCGGTCCGCCCGTCGGTGGCGAGGTCCTCGAGGAGGAAGAGGTCAGCGGTCCGTGTCGTCATCGGGACCTCCGGGGAGAGGAGCGGGCACCGGTCCTGGCGTCCCGGAGCGTGCCCACCCCCCGCCGGGGGTCGCGCCCGTCAGGAGCCCTGGTCCGCTCCCCGGGCCGGTGACGGTCACCGGGGCGCGTCGGCCACCGGTCGACCGCCGGACCGCGTCCTCCCTCACCGCAGGGCGTCCTCCCTCACGGTGGGCCGTCGGGGAGGACGCCCCACGATCAGGTCACCTGATCGTGGCCCGACCCGCCCGACCGCACCCGACCGGTTCAGTCGAGGACGGCGGCCTGGGTGTCGTGGGCCCGCGCGAGCAGGTCGGTGAAGGCCGTGGGGTCCAGCCGCCCGCCGGAGGTGTCGGTGGTGAGCAGCACGAGGACCTGCTCGCCGTCCTGCACCATCCCCACCAGCGCCGGCACGGTCACCTGCTGCCCGTCGGGCCCGGTCGCGGTGGTGCTGAACGTGACGCCGGCCGAGCCGTCGCCGAGCTCGGGCACGGCGAGCTCGTCGAAGGCGATGGTCACCGTGCCGGCCTGCGGGGAGGTCACCTGCACCGAGCGGCACGCGTCGAGCTGCTGCCCGAAACCGGCCAGCGCGTCCTCGGCGGGGCCGCCGGAGGCCAGCGCCTGCACGGTGGTGACCGTCCCGAGGACGGCGACCTGGGCGGCGACGTCGTCGTACTCGTCGAACGACGGCTGGGTCCCCTGCACCGCGGGCCCGCACTCCGGCGGGGTCACCTCGACGCCCTCCGCGGCGCTGCCGGCGGCCGCCGCGCCCTGCGCCAGCTGGGCCTCGGTCAGCGGGGTGACCTGCGCGCCCGCCCCGAAGGCGTCGGCGGGCAGCAGCCCCGGCGCGAGGTCGGTGCCGGAGGCGGGCGACGACGAGGACGAGGACGACGACGACGCGGGCGAGGCCGTGCCCTCGACGTCGCCGCCGCCGCACCCGGCGAGCAGGAGGGCGGCCGCCAGGCCGGCGGCGGTGCGCAGACGACGGCGGGCGCTCATGCCCGGACGGTAACCGCGGCGCGACGCCGGCGCGGGCCGGTCACCCCGATCGGGTCACGGCTCGTACTGCACGGCGCTGCGCGCGGCGAGGTACGGGCGGACGTGCTCGGCGATCACCGCGAGGTGCACCGGGTCGGTGGCGTAGCGGCGGAACGCCTCGGCGTCGGCGAAGTCGGCGACCAGGACCGTGTGCGCGTTGCCCTCGACGAGGCCGGCGTCGGGGGCGACGGTGAAGGCCAGCGTCCCCGGGACCTGCTCGGGCAGCCGGCGCAGCGCGGCGACGGTCTCGGCCCGGCGGGCCTCGTCGGCGTCGTCGGACCAGCTGAAGTGCACGACGTGTCGGATCACGCCGGTCACCCTGTGAGGCGGGCGGACCGCGGGGGGTCGGTAGTGTCCGGCGCATGGGACGACGGCTGCGGATCGCACTGCTGTCGTACCGGAGCAAGCCGCACAGCGGCGGGCAGGGCGTCTACGTGCGGGCGCTGTCGCGCGAGCTGACCGCCCTCGGCCACGCCGTCGAGGTGTTCAGCGGCCAGCCCTACCCCGAGCTCGACGACGGCGTCCCGCTCACCCGGGTGCCCAGCCTCGACCTGTACCGGGAGCCCGACCCGTTCCGCATGCCGCGGCCCGCGGAGTTCCGCGACTGGATCGACGTCGCCGAGTGGGCCGCGATGTGCACCGCCGGCTTCCCCGAGCCGCTCACCTTCACGCTGCGCGCGGCCCGGCTGCTGCTGCCCCGCGCCGCGGAGTTCGACGTCGTGCACGACAACCAGAGCCTGGGCTACGGGCTGCTGCGGCTGGTCCGCGCGGGGATCCCCACCGTGGCCACCGTGCACCACCCGGTCGCCATCGACCGGCAGCTCGACCTCGCCGCCGCGCCCACCCTGCGCCGCCGGCTGACGCTGCACCGCTGGTACGGGTTCACCGCGATGCAGGCCCGCGTCGCCCCGCGCCTGGACGCGGTCACCACCGTGTCGGAGAGCTCGCGGCGCGACATCGAGACCCACCTGCGGGTGCCCGCCGCCGGCGTCGAGGTCGTCCCGGTCGGCATCGACCCCGACGTGTTCACCCCGCCGCCGGCCGGCCGCCCGCGCGAGGCCGACTCGATCGTGGTCACCACCAGCGCCGACGTGCCGCTCAAGGGCCTGGTGCACCTGCTCGAGGCGGTGGCCAAGCTGCGCACCGAGCGGCCGGTGCGGCTGACCGTCGTCGGCACCGCCCGTCCCGGCGGGCCGGCCCAGTCGGCGCTGGACCGCCTCGGCCTGCGCGACGCCGTCCGGTTCACCGGCCCGCTGCCCGAGGCCGACCTCGTGCGGCTGCTGCAGTCGGCGGCCGTGGCCGCCATCCCCTCCCTCTACGAGGGCTTCTCGCTGCCGGCTGTGGAGGCCATGGCCTGCGGCACCCCGCTGGTGACCACCGACGCCGGCGCGCTGCCCGAGGTCGTGGGCACCCAGGCGGGCCTCCGGGTGCGGGCCGGCGACGTCGACGAGCTCACCGCCGCGCTGCGGATGGTGCTCGAGCAGCCCTCGCTGCAGGACCAGCTCGGCCGCGCCGGCCGTCGCCGGGTGCTGGCCTCCTACACCTGGCGGTCGACCGCCGAGCGCACCGCCGACTGGTACGCCCGCGTGCTGGAGGAGAAGGGGTGCCCGTGCTGACGGTCGACTACGACCTGCTCGACCTGCGGCCCGGCGCCACCGTCCTCGACCTCGGCTGCGGCGAGGGCCGGCACGCCTTCGAGGCCTACCGCCGCGGCGCGCACGTGGTCGCCGTCGACCACGGCGCGTCCGAGGTGGCGACGACGAGACAGTGGCTGGGGGCGATCGCCGAGGCCGGCGAGGCACCGGCGGGCGCCCGCTACGAGGTGGTCCGCGGCGACCTGCTGCACCTGCCCTTCCCCGACGCCAGCGTCGACCGGGTCATCGCCTCGGAGGTGCTCGAGCACATCCCCGACGACGCCCGCGCCATGGCCGAGATCGTGCGGGTGCTCAAGCCCGGCGGGCGGGTCGCCGTCACCGTGCCCCGGTACGGCCCCGAGCGGGTCTGCTGGGCGCTGTCGGACGCCTACCACGCCAACGAGGGCGGGCACGTGCGCATCTACCGCGGCGACGCGCTGCGGGCCCGCCTGCGGGTCGCCGGCCTCGCGCCCGGGCGCAGCCACCACGCGCACGCGCTGCACGCGCCCTACTGGTGGCTCAAGTGCGCGGTCGGCGTGGAGCGCGACGCCGCCGTCGTGCGGGCCTACCACCGGCTGCTGGTCTGGGACCTCACCCAGCGGCCGCTGGTCACCCGGCTGGCCGAGCGGGTGCTCGACCCGCTGATCGGCAAGAGCCTGGTCGTCTACGCGGACAAGCCGGCGGTCCCCGTCGGCGCCCTGCCGGAGCGGGAGAAGACCGCTGCCGCCCGCTGAGCCCCCCGCGCTGCCCGAGCTGCCCGGCGTCCTCGATCGCGCCGCGGTGCGGCAGACGGTGGCCGCGATCGCCGCG
The DNA here is from genome assembly GCF_054050055.1 of Geodermatophilus sp. SYSU D00814. NCBI lineage: Bacteria > Bacillati > Actinomycetota > Actinomycetes > Geodermatophilales > Geodermatophilaceae > Geodermatophilus > Geodermatophilus sp. SYSU D00814. Next base: position 65,128 of record NZ_JBJGYP010000016.1, on the reverse strand, counting down.
GAGCAGGCCGCCGACGGCGCGCTGCCGTGGTTCCGCGGCGGGCAGCTGGACCCGTGGGACTCGATCGAGGCGGCGATGGCCCTGGACGTGGGCGGCGAGCACGCCCGCGCGGTGGCCGCCTACCGCTGGCTGGCCGGCCGGCAGCGCCCGGACGGCTCCTGGGCCGCCGAGTACCGCGGCGGCGCCGAGACCTCCCCCGCCGTCGAGAGCAACCACGCCGGCTACCTCGCCGTCGGCGCCTGGCACTCCTGGCTGGTCACCCGCGACGAGGCGCTGGTCGGCGAGCTGTGGCCGGTCGTGCGCCGCGGCCTGGACCTCGTGGTGCGCATGCAGCTGGCCAGCGGCGCGGTCGGCTGGGCGCTGCGGCCCGACGGCACCCCCGACGGCACCGCGCTGCTGACCGGCAACGCCAGCCTGTTCCAAGCGCTGCGCTGCGGCATCGCGCTGGCCGGGCTGGTCGGGTCGCCGCAGCCGGACTGGGAGCTGGCCGTCACCGACCTCGGGACGGCGCTGCGCAGCGACCCCGCCGCCTTCGCCGACCGGTCGCGGTACTCGATGGACTGGTACTACCCGGTGCTCGCCGGTGCGGTCACCGGCGAGGCCGCCCGCGCCCGGCTGGCCGCCGACTGGGACCGCTTCGTCGTCCCGGGCCTGGGCGCCCGCTGCGTGGCCGACCGCCCGTGGGTGACCGGCGCGGAGACCTGCGAGCTGGCGCTGGCGCTGGTGGTCGCCGGGCAGCCGGAGGCCGCGCGCGAGCAGGTGGCGGCGGTGCAGCACCTGCGCCACGGCGACGGCTCCTACTGGACCGGGCTGGTCTACGCCGACGACGCCCGGTGGCCGGTGGAGCGCACCACCTGGACGGCGGCGGCGGTGGTGCTCGCCGTCGACGCGCTCTCCGGGGCCACGCCGGCGTCGGGGCTGTTCGCCGACCCGGCCGCGCTGCCGGCGCCCGGCACCGTCGACACCCCCGGTTCGGCGGCGCCGTTGCCGGGCAGTCGACGTCCGTGACCAGCACCACCGAGCACCCCGGCGCGACCCCGTCCCCGACCGCCGGCGGCGTCACCGTCGTCGTCATGAGCCGCGACCGCCGCGAGGACCTGCTCGCGACGCTCCCCCGGCACGAGGCGCCGGTGGTGCTCGTCGACAACGGCTCCACCGACGGCACGGTCGACGCCGTCCGCGCCGGGCTGCCGGGGGTGACCGTGCTGGCACTGCGGGAGAACGTCGGCGCCCGGGCGCGCACCATCGGCGCCGGGCACGCCGGCACGGAGTTCGTCGCGTTCGCCGACGACGACTCGTGGTGGGCGCCCGGCGACCTGGCCCGCGCCGCGGCGCTCATGCGCGCCCACCCGCGGCTGGCGGTGCTCAACGCCCGGGTGCTGGTCGGCCCGGAGGAGCGGCTGGACCCGCTGTGCCCGGAGCTGGCGGCCAGCCCGCTCGGCGCGCCGCCGCACCTGCCGGGCCCGCGGCTGCTCGGGTTCATCGGCTGCGCGGCGATGGTGCGCACCGAGGCGTTCCTCGCCGCCGGCGGCTTCGACGCCGTGGTGCGCTTCCCGGGCGAGGAGGAGCGGCTCGCCCTCGACCTGGCCGCCGCCGGGTGGGACATCGCCTACGTCGACGCGGTGACGGTGCACCACCACCCCTCGACCCGGCGGCACGACCCCGCGGCCCGCCGCACGGCGATCTGGCGGTCGCGGCTGCTCACCGCGGTGATGCGGCTGCCGTGGCGCGACGTGGCGCGCACCCTCGCCGCCGGGGCGCGGGCCGGTGCCCCCGAGCGGCGCGGCCTGTGGCGGGCGGTGCCGGACCTGCCGGCCGCGCTGCGCCGCCGTCGCCGGGTGCCGGCGCACGTGCTGGCCGACCTGCGGCTGCTGGAGGCCGGCTCGTGACGGCGACCGCCGGCCGGCCGGTGGACGTGGAGGCGGGGCCTGACGCGCGGATCGCCGTCGTCGTCATCACCCACGAGCGGCGCGAGGAGCTGCTGGTGGCGCTGTCGCGGCTGGTGGAGCTGCCGGAGCGGCCGCACGTGGTGGTCGTCGACAACGGCTCCACCGACGGCACGGCGGAGGCGGTCCGCGCGCGGTTCCCCGCGGTGGAGCTGGTCGCCAGCCCGGTCAACCTCGGGGCGGTCGGCCGCAACGTCGGCGTCGCGCGGCTGTCGACGCCCTACGTCGCCTTCTGCGACGACGACACGTGGTGGGAGCCGGGGTCGCTGCGGACGGCGGCGGACGTCCTCGACGCCCACCCGCGGCTGGCCGTGGTGACCGCGCGGATCCTCGTCGAGCCCGGCGGCCGGGAGGACCCGATCGTGCCGGAGCTGCGCGACTCCCCCGTCCCCGGCGCCGCCTGGCTGCCCGGCCCGGCGCTGGGCTCGTTCCTCGCGGGCGCCAGCGTGGTGCGCCGGGAGGCGTTCGGCGAGGTCGGCGGCTTCTGCGAGCGGCTGTGGCTGGGCGGGGAGGAGGAGCTCATGGCCGGCGACCTCGCCGCCGCCGGCTGGGAGCTGTGCTACCTGCCCGCCCTGACCGTGCACCACCAGGCCTCCCGGGCCCGCGACTCCCACCGCCGTCGCCGCGACGGCATCCGCAACACCCTGTGGACGACGTGGCTGCGCCGTCCCCTGCGCCCGGCGCTGCGCCGCACGCTGCACCTGCTGGCCACCCTGCCCCGCGACCGGGTCACCGCGCAGGGGCTGCTGGCCGCCGCCCGCGGCGTGCCGTGGGTGCTGCGCGAGCGGCGGGTGCTGCCCGCCTCCGCCGAGGCGCGCTTCGCCGCCCTCGACGCCGTCCAGCGCCGCAGCTCGGCGCGCCGCTACGTCAGCTGAGCCCGGGAGGGACGCCCGTGACACCACCGGACCGCCGCGACCAGCCGCCGACCACCGCGGACGAGGCAACGACCCTGACGGCCTTCCTGCGGTACCAGCGGCAGACGCTGGAGTGGAAGTGCGCCGGCCTGACCCCGCAGCAGCTCGCCACCCGGGCCGTGCCGACGTCCGAGGTCACGCTGCTGGGGCTGGTGCGTCACCTCGCCGCCGTCGAGACCGGGTGGCTGGTCGGCTTCGGCGGGCTGCCGTACACGATGTGGCCCGACGTCGTCCGCGACCGCGACGAGCAGTTCCGCGTGGACCCCGTCACGGTGACCGCGGACGACGTGGAGGCGGCCTGGGCCACCTGGCGGGCGGTCGCCGACGCGGTGGGCTCGGTCGCGCGGCAGCTCCCCCTCGACACCACCGACCGGCCCTGGGGGCGCGACGACGGGTTCTCGCTGCGCTGGATCCTGGTGCACCTGGTCGAGGAGTACGCGCGGCACAACGGCCACGCCGATCTCCTCCGCGAGGCGGTCGACGGCGTCACCGGGGAGTGAGCCGCACCCGCACGGGCAGCGTGTGCGCCGCCGAGGCATAGGAAGCTCTCCTCACGTCCGGGGCCCGGATACGTGGGGAGAGCTTCCTATGCCTCAGGGGGTCAGGTCGCGCAGGCGATGCAGGTCCGAGTCGTGGGACGGGCCTCGAGGCGCTCGGGCGCGATCGGCGCGCCGCAGGTCTCGCAGCGCCCGTAGGTACCGGCCTCGACGGCGGTGACCGCGGCGTCGACCTCGGCCAGCCGCCGCCGCGCCTGCTCCAGCAGCGCCGCCAGCTGCTGGCGCTCGAAGGCGATGGTCGCGCCCTCCGGGTCGTGCTCGTCGTCGGCGTTGGACGCCTGCGAGGCGGCGACCACGGCGTCGAACTCGCGGGTCAGCGCCGCGATCTGTGCCAGGGCGGCGGCGCGCTCCGCCCCGAGCCGGTCAGCGCTCACGGCGCAGCAGCCGCAGCGACCCGGTGCCGGGCAGCTCGGTGAAGTCGCCGCCGGCCAGCACCCGCGTGTAGACGCCGAAGGGCGCCTGGCCGCCGTCGGCGGGGTCGGGGAAGACGTCGTGGATGGCCAGCGTGCCGCCCACGGCCAGCTTGGCCACCCAGGCGTCCTGGTCGCGGCGGGCGGACTCCTCGGTGTGGCTGCCGTCGAGGAACAGCAGCGCCAGCGGCGTCGACCACAGCGGCGCGAGCACCTCCGACCGCGCGACGACGGCGACGACGACGTCCTCGGCCCCGGCGTCGGCGACGGTGCGGCGGAACCGCGGCAGGGTGTCGACGAGCCCGACGGCGGGGTCGACCAGCGACGGGTCGTGGTACTCCCAGCCGGGCTGGTGCTCCTCGGACCCGCGGTGGTGGTCGACGGTGACCACCTGCCGTCCGGTCTCGCGCGCGGCGGCGGCGAGGTAGAGCGCCGACTTCCCCATCCACGAGCCGACCTCCAGCAGCGGCCCGGGGACGGCGACGGCGCGGGCGGCCTCGTACAGGGCGCGGCCCTCGTCGTCGGGCATGAAGCCGGGGGCGGCGCGGGCGGCGGCCAGCAGGTCTGAGCTCACCGGGCGAACCTCGCACGCAGCGCCGACATCCGCTTCTCCGGGGCGGCGCCGGCCGCCGTCCCGGCCGCGGTGGCGAAGAACGCGCCGGCCGCCGTCGTCACCGGCACCGCCAGCACCAGCGCGATGGCGCCCACCAGCGTCCGGATGACCTCCTCGGCCAGCGCCGAGCTGGTCAGCACGACCCCGGCCGGCTGCGCGTAGAGCTCGAACAGCAAGAGCAACGGCAGCGCGGCCCCGGCGTAGGCGAACACGATCGTGTAGACCGTCGAGGCGATGTGGTCGCGGCCCACCGCCATGCCGCGGCGGTAGAGGTCGCGCCACCCCATCGCCGGGTCGACCTCCTTGAGCTGCCACAGCGCCGAGGCCTGGGTGATCGTCACGTCGTTGAGCACCCCGAGCCCGGCGACGACGACCCCGGCGATGACCAGCCCGGAGAAGTCGAGCGTCGGGTCGAAGGTGGCCAGCTGGATGGTCTCCTCGTTGGTCAGCCCGGTCAGCCGCGCGACGCCGACCGACACCGAACCGAGCACGGTCACCAGCGCCAGCCCGAACAGCGTGCCCACCAGCGCCGTCGTCGTCCGGGCCGAGAAGCCGTGGGCGAGGTAGAGGACGACGAACATGATCGCCGCGGAGCCGACGAGGCTGACCAGCGTCGGCGAGGACCCCGCCAGCAGGGCGGGCAGCACGAACTGCAGGAGCACGAAGAAGGCGAACGCCAGGCCCACGAGCGCGGCCAGCCCGCGCAGCCGGGCGACGGCGACGGTGACGAGCGCGAAGGCGACGGCGAGCACCAGCATCGGCGTCGCCCGCGCGAGGTCGTAGAACTGGTAGCTCGCGCCGCCCTCGGCACCGGGATCGCGGGTGAGCACGACCGTGTCGCCCTCGGCGACCCCGTTGGCGACGACGTCGGCGGCGAGGTCGACCTGCTGGTACTCCCCGGCGCCGGGCCCCTCGAGCACCTCGACGACGGCGGTCGCGCAGGTGGCCTGCGCGGTGCCGGGGTCCCCGCAGGGGAAGGTCTGCAGCGACACGATCCGGCCGTCGGGGTAGGTGGTGCCCGGCGGCAGGAAGGTCTCGGCCACCTGCTGGGCGCGGGTGGGCTCGTCAGCGGGCCAGAGCACGACCAGGCCGACGACGGTGGCCAGCCCCGCCGGGACCAGGAGCAGCAGCATCAGCCACACCGCCCGGCGACGGCGGGTCAGCGTCTCCGGGGTCGGCGGCGGCGCGTCGGGGTCGGCACCGTGGGAGTGACCGTGGGAGGGAGGTGGCACCCGGTCAGGCTAGGAGCCGCGCCGCTGCGGACCCGGTCCGACACCGGGTCAGGCGCTGCGCCCGTCGGGCCCGTCCGGCCGCCGGGTCTGCGCGCCCGACGGCGGGGAGCCGCCGGCGTCGGCCGGCCCGGCCTCGGGGTCGACGACCTCGAAGCGCCGCCACAGGCCGGTCAGCTGCAGCGGCCGGGCGACCGCGGCCGGCGGGGAGACCAGGGCGACGGTGACCGCGCGCGGCTGCGTCATGCGCTGCAGCTGCACCAGCACCGCCATGCCGGCGGAGTTCATGAACGTCACCCCGCCGAGCAGCAGCTCCAGTCGGGACAGCGTGGGCACCGACAGCAGCTGGTCGGTGACCGCGCGGACCAGGGGGCGCCGGGCGGCCTCGGTGAGCTCCCCGGTGACCGTCACGCGGCTGACGTCGCCGTCGAGCTCGGCGGTGACCTCCGGGGCGGTCCCGTCGGGCGGCTCGGCAGCCTCTTCCTCCTGGGGCGGTACGGACTCGCTCATGTACGCGCACTGCCCGCTGCCCGCGGATCCCATGCCCGGGCCCGCGTCCCGGAGCGCCTCACACGAGCCCGTGGGCGTGCACGGCCTCGGCGACCTGCAGGAAGCCGGCGACGTTGGCGCCGAGGACGAGGTCGCCCGGGGAGCCGTACTCCTCGGCGGTGGCGGCACACCGCTCGTGGATGCCGCGCATGATCTCCTCCAGCCGCGCCTCGGTGTGCTCGAAGGTCCAGCGGTCCCGCGAGGCGTTCTGCTGCATCTCCAGCGCGGAGGTGGCCACTCCCCCGGCGTTGGCGGCCTTGCCCGGCGCGAACGCCGCCCCGCTCTCGCGGAGGACCCGCACCGCGTCGGGGGTGGCCGGCATGTTGGCGCCCTCGACGACGTGGCGGCAGCCGTTGCGGGCCAGCACCACCGCGGCGTCCCCGTCGAGCTCGTTCTGCGTCGCGCTGGGGATCGCGACGTCGCAGGGCACGTCCCAGATGCTGCCGCCGGCGACGAACGACGCCGACGGGACGCGCTCGGCGTAGGCGCCGATGCGGGCCCGCTCGACCTCCTTGACCTGCTTGAGGACCTCGAGGTCGATGCCCTTCTCGTCGACGACGTAGCCGCTGGAGTCCGAGCAGGCGACCACGGTGCCGCCGAGCTGGTGCACCTTCTCGATGCCGTAGACGGCGACGTTGCCCGAGCCGCTGACGGTGACCCGCTTGCCGTCGAAGGACTCCCCGGCGGCCTCCATCATCGCCTCGGCGAAGAAGGCCGCGCCGTACCCGGTGGCCTCGGTGCGGACCAGCGCCCCGCCCCAGCCCAGGCCCTTGCCGGTGATGACCCCCGACTCGTAGCGGTTGGTGATCCGCTTGTACTGGCCGAACAGGTAGCCGATCTCGCGGGCGCCCACGCCGATGTCACCGGCGGGCACGTCGGTGTACTCGCCGAGGTGCCGGTAGAGCTCGGTCATGAAGGACTGGCAGAAGCGCATGACCTCGGCGTCGGAGCGGCCCTTGGGGTCGAAGTCCGAACCGCCCTTGCCGCCGCCGATGGGCATCCCGGTCAGCGCGTTCTTGAACACCTGCTCGAACCCGAGGAACTTCACGATGCCGAGGTTGACCGAGGGGTGGAAGCGCAGCCCGCCCTTGTAGGGCCCCAGCGCCGAGTTGAACTCGACGCGGAAGCCGCGGTTGATCTGCACCTCCCCGGAGTCGTCCTGCCACGGCACCCGGAAGATGACCTGCCGCTCGGGCTCGCAGATCCGCTCCACGGTCTTCATCTCGGTGTACTCGCTGTGCCGGCGCAGCACGACGGCCAGCGACTCGAGGACCTCGCGGACCGCCTGGTGGAACTCCGGCTCCGCGGGGTTGCGGCGCAGCACCTCCTCGTGGATGCGCTCGACCACCGGCGGCAGGCTGTCGGTCACGGGTCCCTCCGCTCTGCGACCGGACCCGTTCCGGATCCGCGACGGGGCCATGATGTCGGGCCGGGGACCGGCGGCCGCGAGGGGGGCCGGTCCGGTCCGGAGGCGGAACACCACGGAGGAGAGGATGTTTACAAAGGTGCCCGAGGGAGGTAATCTCCAGTCACCGCTTGAGGTTCATCCCGAGCGGAGCACACACACCGGATCTCCCAGGAGGTTCCCGAGATGCTGACCGCGTACGACCCGTTCGCCGCCACGTCCGCCGCCTTCCGCGCACTGGACCAGCTCGCCGGCCGTACCGGCACCGCCCGTGCCCTGTCGGGCATGCCCATGGACGCCTACCGGGTCGGCGACAAGTTCGTCGCCCACTTCGACCTGCCCGGCGTCGACCCCGGCTCGATCGACCTGTCGATCGAGGGCACCACGCTCACCGTCAGCGCCGAGCGCTCCGTACCGCAGCTGGAGAACGCCGAGTGGGCCGTCGCCGAGCGCCCCTACGGTGCCTACACCCGCCAGCTGGTGCTGGGCCGCAGCCTCGACACCGACCGGCTCGAGGCCAGCTACCACGACGGTGTCCTGACCGTGAGCATCCCGGTCGCCGAGAAGGCGCGGGCCCGCAAGATCACCGTCACCCGCGCCGACGTGCCGACCCAGGTCGAGGGCCGGACCATCGAGCACGACAGCGAGCAGCGCGCCGTCGAGAGCTGACGGGTGCGCTGATCGGGCGACCCGCACGCGGGGCCGGGCCGGCACGGCCCGGCCCCGCGCCGTTCCCGGGACACCCCCGGCACCCACCCCCACCCGACACCCCCGGCCGACGAGGAGCCCCCCGTGAGCAGCGACGCACGGCCCGGTGCCGACGACGGCGCGCCCGGGACTCCTCGGCCACAGGACACCGCGACCGACACCGCGTCCGACGCCGTCCGCCGGCTCGACGACCCCGACTTCCCCGCGCTCACCATGAGCCAGGCCGCCGCGCTGCTGGGCGTGCAGGCGGCCTTCCTGCGCAGCCTCGACGGGTCCGGGGTGCTGCACCCGCACCGCTCCCCCGGCGGGCACCGCCGCTACTCCCGCCACCAGCTGGTGCTCGCCGCCCGTCTGCGCGGCCTGCTCGACGAGGGGCACCCGCTCGCCTCGGCCGAGGTGATCGTCGGCCTGCAGGACGAGCTCGCCGACGCGCGGGCCTCCAACGACCGGCTGCGCGACACCGTCGACCGGCTGCGCTCGGACAGCCCGGAGAGCCCCACTCCGGACGGGGATCTGCACACCCCTGGGGGGTAGGGGTACAGTGATGGTGTGAGCGACGCGGAGACCACCCCCGGCCACGTCCACGGCTATCTCCACCGCAAGGACGACCACCTCAAGCGGCTGCGCCGCATCGAGGGCCAGGCGCGCGGGTTGCAGCGGATGGTCGAGGACGAGAAGTACTGCATCGACATCCTCACCCAGGTCTCGGCCATGACCTCGGCGCTGCAGTCGGTGGCGCTGAGCCTGCTCGAGGAGCACCTGGCGCACTGCGTCGCCGAGGCCGTCGCCACCGGCGGCCCGGAGGCCGACGCGAAGGTCCGCGAGGCCTCCGCCGCGATCGCCCGGCTCGTCCGCTCCTGACCCGACCCTCCCGGAGGACCCCCGTGAGCACCGCCAGCTACACCGTCACCGGCATGACCTGCCAGCACTGCGTCGCCGCCGTCACCGAGGAGGTCGGCGACCTGCCCGGCGTGACCGGCGTGCAGGTCGACCTGTCCAGCGGCGGGCTGACCGTCACCAGCGAGACCCCGGTGGACGACGACGCCGTGCGCGCCGCCGTCGAGGAGGCCGGGTACGAGCTCGCCGCCCGCTGAGCCGATCCCCCCGAGGAGCACCCCCGTGCGCACCCCCGTCCGGCTCGCCGCCACGACCCTGGGCCTGGCCGCCGTCCTCGGCGCCGGGTGGGGCGTCGGCGCGCTCGTGGGACCGGTGGCCGCCGCGCCGGCCGCCGCGGAGCACGCCGGGGAGACCCCTCACGCCGAGGGCGGGCACGCCGGGGCGGTCCCGGAGGAGCCGCACGACCAGCCCGCCGGCCTGGCCGTCTCCGCCGAGGGCCACACCCTCGACCTCGCCGCCGACGCGCTGCCCGCCGGGGACGCCGTCCCGCTGTCGTTCCGCCTGCTCGGCCCCGGCGGCGCCCCGGTCACCGCGTACGAGACCGTGCACGAGCAGGACCTGCACCTCGTCGTCGTCCGCCGTGACCTGACCGGCTACCAGCACCTGCACCCGGTCCTCGCCCCCGACGGCACCTGGACGGCGACGGTCGCACTCACCCCCGGCCCGTGGCGGGTGCTGGCCGACGCCACGCCGACCGCGCACGGCACCGGGCTGGTGCTGGGCGCCGACCTCGCCGTCGGCGGCCCGTGGGAGCCGGTGCCACCGCCCGACCCGTCGGCGACCGCCGAGGTCGACGGCTACACCGTCACCCTCGACGGCGAGCTGGTGGCCGGGCGCGAGTCGGAGGTCGTCCTCACCGTGACCCGCGACGGCGCGCCGGTGACCGACCTGCAGCCGTACCTCGGCGCGCGCGGCCACCTGGTGGCACTGCGGGCCGGGGACCTCGGCTACCTGCACGTCCACCCGACCGGCGGTGCCGGCGGTGCGGTGCGCTTCGCCGTCGAGGTGCCCGCGGCCGGCGAGCACCGGCTCTTCCTCGACTTCCGGCACGGCGACGTCGTCCGCACCGCCGTGTTCCCCGTGACCGCCCGGAGCGCCCCGTGACCACCCCCACGCAGATCGAGCTGTCGATCGGCGGCATGACCTGCGCGTCCTGCGCGGCCCGCATCGAGAAGAAGCTCAACCGGCTCGACGGCGTCACCGCGACGGTCAACTACGCCACCGAGAAGGCCCGCGTCACCTTCGGCGGCAGCGTCGTCCCCGAGGACCTCGTCGCCACCGTGGAGAAGGCCGGCTACACCGCCGCGCTGCCTGCGCCGCCGCGGGAGGACGTCCCGGAGGCCGACCCCGACGCCGCGTTGCGGCAGCGGCTCGTCGTCTCGGCGCTGCTCAGCCTGCCGGTGGTGCTGCTGGGCATGGTCCCGGCGCTGCAGTTCGAGTACTGGCAGTGGCTGTCGCTCGCGCTGGCCGCGCCGGTGGTCGTCTGGGGCGGGCTGCCCTTCCACCGCGCCGCGTGGACCAACCTGCGCCACGGCGCGGCCACCATGGACACCCTCGTCTCGCTGGGCACCGGCGCGGCGTTCCTGTGGTCGCTGTACGCGCTGTTCCTCGGCACCGCCGGCGAGCCCGGCATGACCCACGGCTTCTCCCTCGCCGTCACCCGCACCGACGGCAGCGGCGACGTCTACCTCGAGGCCGCCGCCGGGGTGACCACCTTCCTGCTGGCCGGCCGGTACGCCGAGGCCCGCGCCAAGCGCCGCGCCGGCTCGGCGCTCCGCGCCCTGCTCGAACTCGGCGCCCGCGAGGTGTCGGTGCTGCGCGGCGGCGCCGAGACCCGCGTCCCGGTCGAGCAGCTGCACGCCGGCGACCTGTTCGTCGTCCGGCCGGGCGAGCGGGTGGCCACCGACGGCGCGGTCGTCGAGGGTTCCTCGGCGGTCGACGCCTCGATGCTCACCGGCGAGTCGGTGCCGGTGGAGGTCGGCCCGGGCGACCCCGTGGTGGGCGCGACGGTCAACGCCGGCGGCCGGCTGGTCGTGCGGGCCACCCGGGTGGGCTCGGACACCCAGCTCGCGCAGATGGCCCGGCTGGTCGAGGAGGCGCAGAACGGCAAGGCCCAGGTGCAGCGCCTGGCCGACCGCGTCTCCGGCGTCTTCGTGCCCGTGGTGCTGGCGCTGGCCGCCGCCACGCTCGGGTTCTGGCTGGGCACCGGCGCGGGGATGACCGGGGCGTTCCCCGCCGCCGTCGCCGTGCTGATCATCGCCTGCCCGTGCGCGCTCGGGCTGGCCACGCCGACCGCGCTCATGGTCGGCACCGGCCGCGGCGCGCAGCTGGGCATCCTGGTGCGCGGCCCGGAGGTGCTGGAGTCCACGCGCCGGGTCGACACCGTCGTCCTCGACAAGACCGGCACCGTCACCATCGGCCGGATGAGCCTGACCGGCGTCGTCGCCGCCGACGGCGAGGACCCCGACGAGGTGCTGCGCCGGGCGGGCGCGCTCGAGGACGCCTCCGAGCACCCGATCGCCGCCGCCGTCGCCGCCGCCGCCCGCGCGCGGCTCGGCGCACTGCCCGCCGTCACCGGGTTCGGCAACGAGGCCGGGCGCGGCGTGCGCGGCGCCGTCGACGGCGTGCCCGTGGTCGTCGGGCGCCCCGCGCTGGTCGGCCCGCTGGCCCCCGAGCTGGCCGGGGCCGTGGCCGCCGCGGACGCGGCCGGCCGCACCGCGGTCGCCGTCGGCTGGGACGGCGCGGCGCGCGGCGTGCTGGTCGTCGCCGACACCGTCAAGCCGACCTCGGCCGCGGCCGTGCGGCAGTTCCGCGACCTGGGGCTGCGCCCGGTGCTGCTCACCGGCGACTCCGCCGCCGCGGCCGCCGCGGTGGCCGCGGAGGTCGGCGTCGACGACGTGGTGGCCGAGGTGCTGCCGCAGGACAAGGTCGAGGCCGTCCGGCGGCTGCAGGCGCAGGGCCGCACCGTGGCGATGGTCGGCGACGGCGTCAACGACGCGGCCGCGCTGGCCCAGGCCGACCTCGGGCTGGCCATGGGCACCGGCACCGACGTGGCGATCCAGGCCAGCGACCTCACCCTGGTGCGCGGCGACCTGCGCGCCGCGGCCGACGCCGTCCGGCTGGCCCGCCGCACGCTCGCGGTGATCAAGGGCAACCTCTTCTGGGCGTTCGCCTACAACGTCGCGGCGATCCCGCTGGCGATGGCCGGGCTGCTCAACCCGATGATCGCCGGTGCCGCGATGGCGCTGAGCTCGGTGTTCGTCGTCACCAACAGCCTGCGGCTGCGGCGGTTCGCGCCGCTGCCGGGCAACGCGAGCTCCGCCGTCCCGGACTGACCCGCGCTCAGCGGGGCCGCAGGCCCTCGAGGAGGGCGTCGACGGTCTGCACGAGCAGCGCGTCGACGTCGCCGCCGCGCAGCACGCCGCTGACCGACAGCGCGGCCACCCCGTGCAGCGCGGCCCACAGCGCCGTGGCCAGCGCGGCCGGGTCGCCGGCGCGCACCTCGCCCCGGGCCTGCGCGTCGGCGACCACCGCGTCCGGCCCGGACAGTCCCGGGCCCTCGTGCGACTCGCCGGCGGCCTTGCCCGCGAACATCAGCTCGAGCAGCGCCGGCTCCCCGGTGGCGAAGTGCACGTACGCGCGCCCCAGGGCGAGCAGCCGGGGGCGCAGCCCCGCGCCGGCGCCGGGGTCGGCGGTGGCCAGGGCGGTGTCGAGCCGCTCCCACCCGGCGCGGGCGAGCGCGGCGAGGAAGGCCTGCCGGTCGGGGAAGTGCCGGTTCGGGGCCGCGTGGCTGACGCCGAGGTCGCGGGCCAGCGCCCGCAGCGACAGGTCGGCCACCGTGCCGGTGCGCAGCTGCTGGGCCGCCCGGTCCAGCAGGGCGGCCCGCAGGTCCCCGTGGTGGTAGGGCTGCTCGGCGGTGCGCACGTCGCGGGAGCGTACTCGGAGTAGACGTTGACCACATTGTTGACGGCGACTACATTCACTCGGCATGACGATCCCCTCGTTCCCCATCCCCTCCCAGGCCGGCCGCACCGCCGTGGTCACCGGCGCCACCAGCGGGCTGGGCCTGGCCACCGCCCGCGCACTCGCCGGCGCCGGCGCCCGCGTGGTGCTCGCCGTCCGCGACGTCGCCCGCGGCGAGGCGGCCGCCGCCGGCCTGCCCGGCGAGGTGGAGGTGCGGCGGCTGGACCTCGCCGACCTCTCCTCGGTGCGGGAGTTCGCCGCCGGGTGGCGCGGCCCGCTCGACCTCCTGGTCAACAACGCGGGGATCATGATGGTCCCCGAGGGCCGGACCGCCGACGGCTTCGAGCTGCAGTTCGGCACCAACCACCTGGGGCACTTCGCGCTCACCGTGCAGCTGCTCCCGCACGTCACCGACCGGGTGGTCACGGTCGCCTCGACGGCCCACCGGGTCGGCTCGATCGACCTCACGGACCTGAACTGGGAGCGCCGCGGGTACTCCCCGGAGCGGGCCTACGGCCAGTCGAAGCTGGCCAACCTGCTGTTCACCCTGGAGCTGCAGCGCCGGCTGACCGCGGCCGGCTCACCGGTGCGCGCGATGGCGGCCCACCCGGGCTGGTCGGCGACCAACCTGCAGGGCCGGACCGGGAACCGGGTCAAGCACGCGGTGATGGCGCTGGGCAACCGCGTGATCGCGCAGTCGGCCGCGCAGGGCGCGCTGCCCACGCTGTTCGTGGCCACCGCGGACCTCCCCGGCGGCAGCTACGCCGGCCCGGACGGCGCCTTCGAGGTCCGCGGCGAGCCGACGCTGGTCGGGCGCACCCGCGCGGCCAGCGACCCCGACCTCGCCGCCCGGCTGTGGGCGGCCTCGGCCGAGCTCACCGGCGTCGACCTCCCCGCCGTCCTGCCGGCCGCCGTCTGAGCACGTCCGCGGACGTGCACGGCCCACCCCGCCCGCCGGCCGGGCACGTCCGCGGACGTGCACGCTCACAGCGCCGGGAGGAGCAGCAGGGCGGTCGGGACGAGCAGCAGCAGGCCCGCGCACAGCAGCGCGCCGGCGCGGGCCGCGGGCGGCAGCGGCGCCGACGGGGACAGCAGCCGCACGACCCGGGCGCCGACGGCGCTGCCGCCCACCGACAGCGCCCCGCTCGGCACCCCTCCGCCCGCGCCACCGGCCGCGACCACGATCGCCTGGGCCAGCGTCCGCCGCGGGTCCGGGCCGCGCAGCGAGGCCAGCGCCCGGTCGTCGGCGCGCATCTCCACCAGCTCCCGGACGGCGGCGTGCGCCCGGGCCGCCGCCGGGAGCACCGGCAGCGCCGCCTCCCAGGCCACGAACGGCAGCAGGTAGAGGTGGTGGTGCTCGGCGAGGTGGGCGCGCTCGTGGGCGACGACGGCGGCGAGCTGGTCGTCGTCGAGCTCGGCGACCATGCCCGAGGAGAGCACCAGCAGCGGCCGGGCGCCGGGGATGCAGAACGCCACCGGCGCGGGGTGCTCGAGCAGCCGGGCGTCGGGGACGGCGTCGGCGGGCCGCACGACCAGCTCGAGCAGCGCGCGGTGCCGGCGGCGGGTGCGGGCGGTGCGGGCCCAGGACAGCGCGAGCACCCCGAGCAGCTCCACGGCCAGGACGGCGGCCAGCGTCAGGGTGACCCAGTGGTCGCCGCGGACGGGGTCGCGGGCCGGGTCGCCGGTGAGCACCGCCGCGCCGGCCTCGGGCAGCGAGTGACCCCACGGCGCCAGTCCGTGCACCAGCAGCGCGCCGATGATCGACAGGCCGCCGGCCAGCCCGATCGCCTGCCAGCACACCAGCGCCACGAGCGGGTCGCGGCGGGGCCACCGGGCGCGGCCGAGCAGCGCCGGCACCGGCCAGGCCAGCGCCGCGGCGAGGACCGCGAGCGCCGCGGCGGTGGCGGGCAGCACGTCAGCGGGAGCCGGCGTCCGGCGCGCTCCCGTCCAGCAGCTGCCGCAGCATCCGGGCCTCCTCGGGGTCGACGCCGCCGACGAACCGGGCCAGCACCGCCTGCCGGTCACCGGAGCGGCCGAGCACCTCGTGCATGAGCTCGGCGGCGTGCTGCTCGCGGGTGGCCCGCGGGCGGAAGCGGCGCGGCCGGGCGTCGTCGTGCTCGACGAAGCCCTTGCCCTCCAGGCGGGACAGGACGGTGTGCACGGTGGTCAGCGCCAGCTCGCGGTCGGCCAGCGCGTCGCGCAGCTCCGCCGCCGCGACCGGCCCCTCGGCCGCCCACAGCACGTCCATGACGGTGCGCTCCAGGTCCCCCAGCGACGCCACGACCCCTCCTGTCCGACGGTTCTACCCAGCGTAGAACGCGCCCGCCACCGGGTGCACGCACCCTGTCGCGCACATCACCCCCGACCTCTTCTACGGGTCGTAGAGAAGTAGTTCTACGAGGCGTAGAAAGGAGGTGTCGCCGGGGGTACCGGCAGGTGAGGAGCAGGTGGCGTGGACGTCCTCGACATCGCCCGGTGGCAGTTCGGCATCACGACCGTCTACCACTTCCTGATGGTCCCGCTGACCATCGGCCTGGGCATCCTGGTCGCGGTGATGCACACGATGTGGGTGCGCACCGGCAAGCCGGAGTGGCTGCGGATGACCCGCTTCTGGGGCCGCGTGTACCTGGTCAACTTCGTGCTCGGCGTGGCCACCGGCCTGGTCCAGGAGTTCCAGTTCGGCCTGGCGTGGAGCGAGTACTCGCGCTTCGTGGGCGACGTCTTCGGCTCGCTGCTGGCGATGGAGGCGCTGCTGGCCTTCTTCCTCGAGTCGACGTTCCTCGGCCTGTGGATCTTCGGCTGGGGCCGCATCCCGAAGAAGCTGCACCTCGCCGCCCTGTGGGCCGCGGTGATCGGCTCGATCGTCAGCGCGTACTTCATCATCGCGGCCAACTCGTGGATGCAGCACCCGGTCGGCGTCACCGTCGGCGCCGACGGCCGCCCGCGGCAGGTCGACTTCCTCGCCGTCCTGACCAACAACACGGCTCTGGCCGCCTTCACCCACGCGATCGTCGCCGCGCTGATGGTCGCCGGCGCCCTGCTGGTCGGCATCGGCCTCTACCAGCTGCGGAAGCGGAAGCTGGCCCAGGCGCCCACCACCGACGTCGACCACTCGGTGTGGCGCCGCTCGGTCCGGCTCGGCGGGTACGTCTCGCTGGCGGCGTTCGTGTTGGTCGCCGTCACCGGTGACTGGCAGGGCAAGCTCATGTACCACCAGCAGCCGCTGAAGATGAGCTCGGCCGAGGCCCTGTGCGAGACCGAGGCACCGGCGCCGTTCTCCGTCTTCGCCTGGGCCAAGCTCGGCAGCAACGAGTGCGACGACGTGCACAGCTACACCATCCCGGGGCTGCTGTCCTTCCTGGCGCACGGCGACCTCTCCTCCCCCGTCCCCGGCATCGAGGAGCTGCAGGAGGAGTACGCCGCCGTCTACGGCGAGACCTACCCCGACGACCCGTCCTTCGGCGACCGCGCCGGGCAGCCGATCGACTACACCCCGGTGCTCGCGGCCACCTACTGGAGCTTCCGCCTGATGATCGGCATGGGCGGGGTGTCGGCGGGGGTGGCGGCCTACGCCCTGTGGGCCACCCGCCGCGGCCGGGTCCCGACGTCGCGGATCGGGGTCTACGGCTCGCTGGCCGCCGTCGGCGCGCCGTTCGTGGCCAACGCCGCGGGCTGGGTCT
Organism: Geodermatophilus sp. SYSU D00814; assembly: GCF_054050055.1. Classification (NCBI taxonomy): domain Bacteria; kingdom Bacillati; phylum Actinomycetota; class Actinomycetes; order Geodermatophilales; family Geodermatophilaceae; genus Geodermatophilus; species Geodermatophilus sp. SYSU D00814. The sequence continues at coordinate 48,257 of NZ_JBJGYP010000016.1, read as the reverse complement.
TCACCGAGATCGGCCGCCAGCCCTTCGTCGTCTACCCCAACCCCGACGTCCCCGTGGCCGAGCAGGTGTGGTTCTTCACCGCCCAGGCCGTCTCCCCCGGCGTCACCGCCGCCGAGGTGTGGACCTCGCTGATCAGCCTGGCCCTGCTCTACGGCGTGCTCGCCGTCGTCGAGCTGGCCATCCTCGTCCGGCTGTTCCGCCGCGGCGTCACCACCGGGGACACCACGGCGACGCCACCGGCTGTCGGGTCGTCCCGGGAGGACGACGACCGGCCCGACGACGACCGCAGCGACGACGACGTCCTCTCCTTCGCGTACTAGGAGCTCCTGACCATGGACCTGCAGACCCTGTGGTTCGCCGCCGTCGCGGTGCTGTGGACCGGTTTCCTGCTGCTCGAGGGGTTCGACTTCGGCGTCGCGGCGCTGCTGCCGGTGCTCGGCCGGCGGACGGCGGACCGCCACCTCATGCTGCGGACGATCGGCCCGGTGTGGGACGGCAACGAGGTCTGGCTGATCACCGCCGTCGGCGCGGTGTTCGCCGCCTTCCCCGGCTGGTACGCGACCTGGCTCCCGGCCCTGTACCTGCCCTTCGTCGTGGTGCTGCTCGGCCTGATCGTGCGGGCGGTGGCCTTCGAGTGGCGGCACTCCTCGCACGACCCGCGCTGGGACGCCGCCTGGACCCGCGTCATCACCGGCGGCTCGCTGGTGGCCGCGGCCGGCGTCGGCGCGGCGCTGGGCGCCACCACGCTGGGGCTGCCGATCGACGGCGACGGCGCCCGGGTCGGCGGGGCGTTCGCGGGCCTGGGCTGGTCCTCGCTGCTCGGCGCGGCCGCGGTGCTCGGCTTCTCGGCGGTGCACGGCGCGCTGTTCCTCGCGCTCAAGACCGACGGCCCGGTGCGGCTGCGGGCGCGGGCGTTCGCGCTGCGCTGGTCGCCGGTGGCCGCGCTGCCGCTGCTGGCCTGGGCGGGGCTGGTGCAGCTGCGCTCGGGCACGCCGGTCACCGCGGTGCTGTGGCTGCTGGCCGCGCTGGCCGTCGTCGTCACCTGGACCCGGGTGCGGCTGGACCGCGAGGGGCAGGCCTTCGCGGGCTGGGCCACCGTGCTGCTGGCCTCGGCGGCCACCCTGTTCGGCTCGGCGTTCCCGGTGGTCGTGCCCTCGACGCTCGACCCGGCGTTCGACGTGACGATCGCCGCGGCCTCGGTCAGCGACTACACGCTCACCGTCATGACCTGGGTGGCCGCGGTCGGCCTGCCGGTGGTGCTGGCCTACCAGGCGTGGACGTACTGGGTGTTCCGCCGGCGGCTGACCGCCGAGCCCGTGCACGAGCCGGTCGCCGCGTGACCGCGCGGGGTCCGCTGGCGCCGCTGGCCGGTGTGCCGGGGCTGCCCGGCGCGCTCGCCCGGGCGGCGGCCGCCGCCCTCGGGTCGACGGCGGGGCTGGTGCTGCTCGCCGCCGGCCTGGCGCACGCCGTCGCCCGGGCCGCGGGGTACGCCGACGGCGCGGTGACCGGACCGCTCGCGCTGGCCGCCGCCGGGGCGCTGCTGCGCGCGGTCGCCGGGACCCTCGGCGAGCGGGCCGCCGCCCGCGACGCCCGCCGCGCCGAGGACGCGCTGCGCCGCTCCCTGCTCGACCGGCTGGCCGCCTCCCCGGCCGCGGTCGCCGCCGCCGGCGGTCCCGCACCCGCCGCGGTGCTGGCCACCACCCGGCTCGCTGACCTCGCGCCCGGCCTGGCCGGCTACCTCCCCGCGCTGGCGCAGGCCGCCGTCGTCCCGCCGGTGCTGCTGGTGGTGCTCGCCGCCACCGACCTGCTCTCGGCCGGCCTGGTCGCGGTCACCCTGCCGCTGGTGCCGCTGTTCCTGGCGCTGGTCGGGCTGGCCACGCGCGACGGCACCGCCGGCGCCGCCCGGGCGCTGGACCGGCTGGCGGCGCACGTCGCCGAGCTGGTCCGCGGGCTGCCGGTGCTGGTGGGCCTCGGCCGCGCCGCCGAGCAGGTGGCCGCGCTCGCCGAGCTGGGCGAGGCCTCGCGCCGGCGGACCCTCGCCACGCTGCGGCTGGCCTTCCTCTCCGCGCTGGTCCTCGAGCTCATCGCCACGCTGTCGGTCGCGCTGGTCGCGGTCACCGTGGGCCTGCGGCTGGTGCACGGCGACCTCGACCTCGCCGTCGGGCTCACCGCGCTGCTGCTGGCGCCCGAGGCGTTCGCCCCGCTGCGCGCTCTCGGCACCGCCCACCACGCCGGGGAGGCGGCGACGCTGGCCGCCGCCGAGGCCCGGGCGGTGCTCACCGCGCCCGCCGGCCGCTCGCCGGTGACCCCGGCCGACGGCGGGGACCCGCGCGGCGCCGACGTCGCCGTCACCGGGCTGACCGTGCGCCACCCCGGCCGGGCGGTACCCGCGCTGCCGCCCACCGACCTCGCGCTGCACCCCGGCGAGCTGGTCGTGCTGCGCGGCGCCAGCGGCTCGGGCAAGTCGACCCTGCTGGCCGCCCTGACCGGCGCCCTCGACCCGGCCGCCGACGTCGCCGGCACGGTCACGGGGGTCCCCGACGGCGGCGTCGCGCTGGTCGCCCAGCACCCGCGGACGACGGCGCCGACGGTCGCCGACGAGCTGCGCCGGCACGGGGCCGGCGCCGACGACCTCGTCGCCGAGGCCCTGGAGCGGGTGGGCGCCGCCGACCTGGCCGGCCGCGACTGCACCACCCTCTCCCCCGGCGAGCTGCAGCGCGTGGCGGTGGCCCGGGCGCTGGTGCGGGTCCGCCGCGGCGCCCGCCTGCTGCTGCTCGACGAGCCGACCGCGCACCTCGACGGGGCCTCGGCCGCCCGCGTCGCCGCCGTCCTCGCGGGCCTCCGCGGGACCGTCACCGTCCTGCTGGTCACCCACGACCCGGCGCTGGCCGGGCTCGCCGACCGCACGGTTGCGCTGCCCGCGGTGCCGGCCGTCCCCGCCGCTGCGCCCCCTGCCCCCGCGAGATCGGCGGTCTCGTGGCGATCAGCGCCCGATGGCCACGGGAGCGCCGATCTCGCGGGGGACGCAGCCGGGCCGACGACGGCGCTGGGCTGGCCGCGGCGGGCGCTGCTGCGCGCGGTCGCGGCCGGCACCGCCTCGGCCGGCGCGGGCGTCGCGCTCACCGCGGTGAGCGGCTGGCTCATCGTGCGCGCGGCGGAGATGCCGCCGATCCTCACGCTGCTGGTGGCCATCGTCGGCGTGCGGGCCTTCGGCCTGGGGCGGGCCGGGATGCGCTGGGTCGAGCGGCTCACCGCGCACGACGCCGCGCTGCGGATGGCCGCCGACCTGCGGGTGCGGGTGTGGCGGGCGCTGGCCGCGCAGGGCGTGGCCGCCGACCGGACGCCGGGCAGCGCGCTGGCGCGGGTCGTCGGCGACGTCGGGCTGGTGCAGGACCTCTCGGTGCGCGTCGTGCCGCCGGCCCCGGTCGCCGCCACCGTCCCGGCGCTGACCGTCGCCGCGCTGGCGCTGGTCTCCCCCGCCGCCGCGGGCGCCGCCGGTCTCGTGCTGGCCGGCACCGCCGCGCTGGTGCTGCTGGTGCACCGCCGGGTCGACGCCGGCGCCGCCCGCGCGGAGGGCACGCTGCGGGTGGCCGCGCTGCGCGACGTCACCACGGCGCTCGAGGGCGCGGCGGACCTGCGGGCCCACGGCCTGGCCGCCACCACCGCCGCCGACCTCGCCGCCGTCGCCGCCCGGCGCTCCGCCGTCGCCGCCACCGGCGCCCGCGCCGGCGCCCTGGGGAGCGGGCTGGTCGTCCTCGGCACCGGCCTGGCCGCGGTGCTGGCGACCGCGGTCGGTGCCGGTGCCGGGCTGCCCGGCCCGCAGGTCGCGGTGCTCGGCCTGGCGCCGCTGGCCCTGGCCGAGCCGCTGGCCGGGCTGGTGTCCGCGCTGCAGCGTCGCGGCGCGCTGACCGACGCCCGCGGCCGCCTCGACGCCGTCCTCACCGCCCCGGTGCCCGCCGACCCCGCCGAGCCGCGGCCGGCCCCGGCGCCGGTGCGCGACCTCGCCGTCACCGATGTGACCGCCGGCTGGCCCGGGGGGCCGGACGTGCTGCGCGGGCTGACCGCGTCGGCGGCGGCCGGCGGCGGCTGGCTGGTCGTGCGCGGCCCGTCGGGCGCGGGCAAGTCGACGTTCCTCGCGGTGCTGCTGGCCGCCCTGCGCCCGCGCGGCGGCCGCTACACCCTCGGCGGGGTCGACACCGCCGCGCTGACCGGGGACGCCATCCGCTCGCGGGTGGCCTGGCTGCCGCAGGAGGCGCACGTGTTCGCCTCGACCGTCCGCGCGAACCTGGCGCTGGCCGCGCCGCGCGGCGAGCTGACCGGCGCCGACGGCGAGGCGCGGATGACTGCCGCGCTCACCGCCGCCGGCCTCGGCCCGCTGCTGGCCGGGCTGCCGCAGGGCCTCGACACCCCGGTCGGCGCCGGCGGCACCGCGCTGTCGGGCGGGGAGCGGCGGCGGCTGGCCGCGGCCCGGGCGCTGCTGGCCGACCGCGACGTCGTCCTGCTCGACGAGCCCACCGCGCACCTGGACCCGCCGACGGCGGCCGCGCTGGTCGCCGACCTGCGCCGGGCGCTGGCCGGCCGGGTGGTGGTGTGCGTGACCCACGACGACGCCGTCGAGCGGGACGGTGACACCGTGCTGCGGCTGGGCGCCGGGGCCGCGACTCCGGCACTCGTCTAGCGCGGCGGGACCCGGCGGACCTCGAAGCCGGGGCTGCGGGGCAGGCCGGCGTCGGCGACCAGCGGCACCCCGGCGGGGTCGCCGAGCAGGCCGGGGGCGCCGCCCCCGAGGTGCGCGGCCAGGCGGTCGAGCAGCTCGGGGCGCACCCGGATCTCCCGCGGCGGGGCGGCGCCGGGCTCCCAGGCGACGGCGAGCAGGTGCCGGCTCAGCAGGTCGCCGGCGGGGCGCAGCGGAGGGAGCGGAGCAGCCGGGGCGGTGCTGCGGACGGCGAGGGTGGCGGTGGCCATGGCGAGCCTCCTGGGCGGTTCCCCGTGCTCGGTGCAGCTGTCTTCTCTGAGGTCCTGCCTACCCCTGAGGTGTGACGGTTCCGGGCTGATACCGGGTCAGCCGGCGGGGGCGTCGACCGGGACGTCGACCGGGACGTCGACCGGGATCTCGGCGCCGAGCGTGGCGCCCTGCAGCAGCCGCAGGTCGTCGCCGGACCAGAAGCTGCCCGGGTCGTACCAGTTGCGCGGCCGGTCGGCGGGCAGCAGCCCCATCGCCGTGTAGGTGGCCGCGACCAGCTCGGCGCAGAACACCGTCTCGGCCGCCGTGCCCCGGCGCAGCCGCCCGTTCAGCCAGCCGCCGACCAGCCCGCGGGTGGTCGGGAAGGGCCGGCCGTCGAAGCGCGCGACCGTCCGCAGGACGGCGTCCTCCATCTCCCGGGTCACCCCGCCGTCGTCGGCGGGGCCGACCAGCTGCCGCAGCCAGGCGCGCTGCCCGTAGCGCTGCCGCCACGTGAGGACGGCGTCGCGCAGGTCGTGCAGCTGCACGCCGCGCTGGTGCTGCCCGGTCCAGGCGTCGGGCAGCGAGCGGCCGAGCTCGGCGTGCCACAGCAGCGGCGGGAGGTCGTCGAGGACGACGGCCATGCCGACGTGGTTGACCGGTGCGTTGGTCAGCGCCCGGATGGCGCGGTCGGCGACCGAGGCGCCGCGGAAGACCCAGACGTCGCCGGTGCGGGTGAGCTCGACCGCCTCGTCGAGCGGCAGGGGGCGCGGCGGGGTCACGCGGCTACGGTAGGCGACCGTGCACGTCCCGAAGCGGCTCTGGAAGGTCCTCGGCCTGGCCGGGCTGGCCGGTGTCGCGGCCACCGGCGCGGTGCTGGTCCGCGACGAGCGGCAGCGCCGCGCCCACACGCCCGACGAGGTCCGCGCCCGGCTGCACGAGCGGCACGCCGCGGCGGGCGGCGGTCCCGACGACGAGCCGCCCGGCCCGGTCGAGGTGCCGCCCCGCCGCCGGCTCCCCCGCCTGCCCCGGCTCAGCCGGCGCCGGGCGGCAGCGCCGGGCCCTCGTCCTTGAGCACGACGCCGGACGCCCCGAGCTCGCGGGCGGCGGTCAGCAGCGCGGCGACGGTGTCGGCGGCCTGCGCGTAGGACATCCCGTGCGGCGGGCGGACGTTGGACACGCAGTTGCGCTCGGAGTCCACCCGCCCCGGGCGCGGGTCCCAGGTCAGGTAGACGCCGAGGGAGTCCGCCGACGACAGTCCCGGCCGCTCCCCGACGAGCACCACGACCGCGCGGGCGCCGAGGGCCTCCCCCACCGCGTCGCCGAGCGCCACCCGCGCCTGGGTGGCGACCACCGGCGGCGCCAGCGACCAGCCGGGCAGCCGCTCGCGCAGCGCGGCGACCAGCCCGGGCCCGTGCTCGTGCACCGCGCGGGGGGAGAGCCCGTCGGCCAGCACGACGGCGAGGTCGGCGTCGACCCGCGGCAGCGCCGTCCCCTCGGCCGGCCGGCGACCGAGGTCGGGGCGCTGCAGGTAGGTGGCCCGGTCGGGCGCGGCGGAGGCGACCACGAGCACCTCGCCGCCCAGCTCCGCCGTGAGCGCCTCGACGTCCAGCGGGGAGTGCACGGCGTCGCGGGCGGCGGCGTGCGCGGCGCGGAACTCCAGCTCGCGGTGCGTGGGCAGCGCGTCCCCGGCCCGGCCGAGCGCCACCCGCGCGCGGGTGGCCGACCGCAGCACCGACCACGGGTCGTCCCCGACGACGGTCACGGCGTCGCTCACGGGGTCGCCGCCGCGAGCAGGGCCCGCGCCGCCGGCGCGTCGGGGGCGAGCTCGCGCACCCGGCCGGCGTCGTCGAGCAGGTCCATGCGGGCCAGCCACGCCTCGAACTCCGGCGCCGGCCGCAGCCCCAGCACCGAGCGGGTGGTCAGCACGTCGGAGAACGACAGCGACTGGTAGTGCAGCATCACGTCGTCCATCCCGGGGACGGCGATGAGGAACGAGCAGCCGGCCGTGCCGAGCAGCAGCATGAGCGAGTCCATGTCGTCCTCGTCGACCTCGGCGTGGTTGGTGTAGCAGACGTCCACGCCCATCGGCAGGCCGAGCAGCTTGCCGCAGAAGTGGTCCTCCAGCCCCGCGCGCAGCACCTGCTTGCCGTCGTAGAGGTACTCCGGGCCGATGAACCCGACGACGGTGTTGACCAGCAGCGGCGAGAACTGCCGGGCGACGGCGTAGGCACGGGTCTCCAGGGTCTGCTGGTCGACCGGCCGCCCGCCGATGCCGAGGTGCGCGCCGGCCGACAGCGCCGAGCCCTGCCCGGTCTCGAAGTACGTGACGTTCTCGCCCACGGTGCCGCGGCGCAGCGCCAGCGCCCCGGCGCGGGCCTCGGCGAGCAGGTCGAGGGTGACGCCGAATCCGCGGTTGGCCTCCTGGGTGCCGGCCACCGACTGGAACACCAGGTCCACCGGTGCCCCCTGCTCCAGCGCCCGCAGCGTGGTGGTGACGTGGGCCAGCACGCACGACTGGGTGGGGATCTCGTAGCGGCCGATCACCGCGTCGACCAGCTCCAGCAGCGCCACGGTGCGGGCCGGTGAGTCGGTGGCCGGGTTGATGCCGATGACCGCGTCGCCCGAGCCGTGCAGCAGCCCGTCGAGGATGGAGGCGGTGACCCCGACCGGGTCGTCGGTGGGGTGGTTGGGCTGCAGCCGCGACGCCAGCCGGCCGGGCAGCCCGATCGTGCTGCGCAGCCCGGTCACCACCCGCGTGCGCCGGCCGACGGCGACCAGGTCGGCGTTGCGCATCAGCTTCGACGTCGCGGCCACCATCTCCGGGGTCAGCCCGGGCGCCAGCGCGCTGATCGCCGCCTCGTCGCCGGCCGCCGCCCAGGCCAGCAGCCGGTCGCGGAACTCCCCCACCGTCAGCGACGCCACCGGCGCGAAGGCCGCGGCGTCGTGGGTGTCGAGGACGAGGCGGGTGACGTCGTCCTCGTCGTAGCCGACCACCTGCTCGTCGAGGAAGGTGGCCAGCGGCAGGTCGGCGAGCACGGTCTGCGCGGCCACCCGCTCGGCGGCCGACCCCGCCGCGCACCCGGCGAGCACGTCGCCGGAGCGCAGCGGGGTGGCCTTCGCCATCAGCTCGACCAGCGTCGGGAACTCGTACGTGTGCCCGCCGAGCGTCGTCCGGCGGATCACCGGACGTCGTCCTCGGCCTCGGCGAGCAGCTCGAACTCCTCCTCCGGCGCGGAGGCGACCAGGTGGTGGCGGCTGTAGAGCGCGAACCAGGCGAGGAAGACCACGTAGGCCGCGAGCGTCCACAGCGCGGCGGTCACGTCGACGAGGAAGGTGGCCACCACCGCGGCGGCCGCCAGCACGAGCGCGACGCCGGTGGTCGCCGTCCCGCCGGGGGTCCGGTACGGGCGCGGAAGCGCGGGCTCGCGGCGGCGCAGCACGATGTGGCTGACCATCATCAGCACGTAGGAGACCGTCGCCCCGAAGACGGCCATGTTGAGCAGCATCGCGCCCTGGCCGGTCAGCGACAGCAGGAACCCGATCGCGCCGGGGACGAGCAGCGCCAGCACCGGCGCCTTCCGGGAGTTGGTCACCGACAGCGCCCGCGGCAGGTAGCCGGCGCGGGACAGCGCGAAGGTCTGCCGCGAGTAGGCGTAGATGATCGAGAAGAAGCTGGCCACCAGGCCGAACAGGCCGGCGTAGTTGACGACGTCGGTCAGGCCCTCGGAGGCCCCTGCCCCGGCCAGCGAGTCGACCGGCGGGTTGCCCGACTCCATGATCGCCGACGAGCCGGCCGCGCCCGGGGTGAACACCAGCATGAGGACGGCGAGCACGACCAGCACGCCCATCGCGGCGACGATCCCGCGCGGCATCGACCGGGCCGGGTCGCGGGCCTCCTCGGCGGCCAGCGGCACGCTCTCCACGGCGAGGAAGAACCAGATCGCGAAGGGGAACGCCGCCCAGATCCCCATCAGCCCGTACGGCAGGAACGACGAGGCGCCGGCCGCGTCGGTGGGCGCGATGTCGAGCAGGTTGCCGGCGTCGAACTGCGGGACGGCGCCGACGAGGAAGACCACCAGCCCGGCCAGGGCGACGACGGTGACGGCGAACATCGCCTTGAGCGCCTCGCCGACGCCCATCAGGTGGATGCCGATGAACAGCGCGTAGACGACGAGGTAGACCCACCAGCCGTCGGTGATCCCGAACAGCCCGAGGGACTCGACGTAGGCGCCGATGAACGTGGCGATCGCCGCCGGCGCGATGGCGTACTCGATGAGCACCGCGACGCCGGTGGCGTACCCGCCCCAGGGGCCCAGCGCGCGGCGGGCGAAGGTGTAGCCGCCGCCGGCGGTCGGCAGCGCCGAGCCGAGCTCGGCCAGACCGAAGACCATCGCGGTGTACATGACCGCCATGAGCACGACGGCGACCAGCAGGCCGCCGAAGCCGCCCTCGCCCAGGCCGAAGTTCCAGCCGGCGTAGTCACCGGAGATGACCGCCGACACGCCGAGCCCCGCCAGCAGCAGCCAGCCCGCCGTGCCGGTGCGCAGCCGGCGCTTCTCGAGGTAGCCGGCGTCGACCCGTTCGGCCTCCACGCCGCCGTGGGCCGGCCGGGCGGAGGTGGAGCGGGCGGTGGGATCGGCGGTCATGGGCGCTCCCGCGGTCGGCCCGCCGTCGGCGGGGAGCGCCAGCCTGGCGCTGCGCCGGGCGCCCGGTCAACGGGCTGCGACGGAACGGAACACCCCGTTCACCAACGCCGGCTCACGGGATGCCGTGCCACCGCCCCTCCTCGGCGTTGCCGGCCGGCCGCGACTCGAACACGTTGCCCTCGGTGGGCTCGGTCCGGTGGTCGTCGGCGAGGGCGAACACCCGCAGCAGCGGCCCGACGAGGGCGTCGTAGACCGCGGGGAACAGCCGGAAGCCGAGGATGACGACCGGGTTGGCGAACCCGGACTGGACCAGCCGCCGCGGCCGGTCCAGCCGGGCGACGACCGAGCGGGCCACCCGCTCCGGGGAGTAGATCGGGATCGGCGGCCGGCCCTTGAGGCCGATGTAGCTGCCGGCCTGCGAGTAGATGGGGGTGTTGACGCCGCCGGGCGCCACCGCCGACACGGAGACGCCCGGGACGTCGCGGGTCTCCTGCTGCAGCACCCGGACCAGGCCCAGCTGACCCCACTTGGCGGCGATGTAGCTGCCCATGAGCGGCGTGGTCACCGACGCCAGCAGCGAGCTGACGACGACCAGGTGCCCCTCCTCCTGGCGGCGGAACACCGGCAGGACCACGCGGGCGAGGTTGGCGGTGCCGTGCAGCGCGGTGTCGACCACCCGCTCGTAAACCGCCCTGGGCACGTCCTCGACGCGGCCGTAGGCCACCACCTGCGCGGCGTGGACGACGACGTCGAGGCGGCCGAAGCGGGTCACCGCGCCGTCGACGGCGGTGCGCAGCGCCTCCTCGTCGAGCACGTCGGCCGGGCACACGACGACGTCGGCCGCGCCCTGCTCCTTCACCTCCGCCGCGGTCTCCTCCAGCGCCTCGCGGCCGCGGGCCAGCAGCAGCAGGTGCGCGCCCCGCTGGGCGAAGAGGCGGGCGGTGGCGCGGCCGATGCCGCTCGAGGCACCGGTGATCAGGACGGTCTGCGGCATGCGGGGCGTCTCCTCGGCTCGGTGGACGGCTCCCGGCTACCCAGGTCCGTTGTCCGCCATGCGATCGGGCACGTCGAGCCGGTCGAGGACGTCGAGCAGCCGGCCCGGTCCGGTCACCGCCGTCCCCTCCGCCAGCCGGGCGCGCAGCCCCCGGTCGGCGGTCACCGCGAGCACCGCGCGGCCCCGCGCGACCAGGTCGGCGGCGGTGGCGGCCAGGGCGTCGTCACCGCTGCCGGGTGCGCGCACCAGCCGGACGCCCCCGGGCGCCTCGACGTCGCGGGCGGCGCCCTCCACCACGACCACGACCTCGTCGACGACCGCGCCGTCCACGCGCCGGCCGGGCACGCGGGCCAGCCGCCGCAGCAGCCGGGCGGTGGCGCCGGCCCGGTCCCGCCACCAGCCGTCCGGGCGGGCGCCGACGACGTTGGCCGCGTCGACCAGCAGCACGGTCACGGCGTCCTCCTGTCGGGTGGACCGGGCGCCGCCCGGTTCGGGGTGATCACGATCGGGTACCCGCAGGTGAGACGCACGTTTCCCGAGACGAGGAGGACCGGTGGCGAGTTCCGACCGCACGCAGTACGACCACGACGCGACGGTGACCAGCGAGGGGGCGCACGCCACCCGCGGCCCCGCCCGCGACGCCGTCGACGCGCAGCGCGACCGCTTCGGCGGTATCGCCTGGGGAGCGGCGTTCTTCGGCTGGCTGTCGGCCAACGGGCTGGCCGTGCTGCTCATCGCCCTGGTGTCGGCGGCCGGGGTGGGCCTGGGCCTCGCGCAGGGCGTCGACAGCGTCGACGAGGCCACCGACCAGGCGGCCGGCATCGGCCTCGGCGGCGGGATCGCCGCGCTGGTGGTGCTGTTCCTCGCCTACCTCGCCGGCGGGTACGTCGCCGGCCGGATGGCGCGCTTCGACGGGATCAAGCAGGGGCTGGCGGTGTGGGTGATCGGCCTGCTGGTCGTCGTGTTGCTGGCCGGGCTCGGGTACGCGTTCGGCTCGGAGTACAACGTGCTGCAGCAGCTGGACCTGCCGCGCATCCCGGTCGACGAGGGCACCGCCACCACCGCCGGCATCGTCACGCTGGCCGCGATCCTGGTGGCCACGCTGGTCGGCGCGCTGCTCGGCGGCAAGCTCGGCACCCGCTACCACCGCAGGGTCGACCGCGTCGGCTACCGCGCCTGAGGTCCCGGAGGGCCCGGTCCCCGGATCGGGCCCTCCGGTCCTACCCCGGTCATACGCTGCGGGCATGTGCCGCAACATCCGCCCGCTGTCGAACTTCGAGCCGCCGGCGACCCACGACGAGGTCCACGCCGCGGCGCTGCAGTACGTGCGCAAGATCAGCGGCTCGGCCAAGCCGTCGCGGGTGAACGCCGAGGCCTTCGACCGCGCCGTCGCCGAGGTGGCCGCCGCCTCCGCCCGGCTGCTCGACGCGCTGGTCACCACGGCCCCGCCGAAGGACCGCGCCGTCGAGGCGGAGAAGGCCCGCGCCCGCGCCGCCCTCCGCTACGGGACCTGACGCGGCAGCGGGTCGTGCACGACCCAACTGCCGTCCGCGGGCATGGGGCGGGTCGGAACGGGTAGGTCGGGAACTCCGATCCCCCGAGCACCTGGAGTTCCGACATGGCCCGCAACACCCTGTCCCGCGCGCTGCACGACCTCGGCCTGTCCGCCTGGTTCGGTGGCACGCTGGCCAACGCCGTCGCCCTGAACGCCGCCGCGGCCGAGGCCGGCAAGGACACCGGCCGGGTCGCCAACGAGGGCTGGAACCGCTGGACGCCGGTCAACGCCGTCGCCATCGGCGCGCACCTCGTCGGCAGCGTGGGCCAGCTGATCGGCAACCGCGGCCGGGTGGCCCAGCAGCAGGGCGTGGCCGGCATGTCGGCGGCCAAGACGCTGCTGACCGCCGCCGCCCTGGGCGCCACCGCCTACAGCCGCTCGCTGGGCATGGTCGTCAACAGCCAGGACAACCCCTCGGCGAAGTCGGGCACCAAGCCGACCAAGCGCACGAAGGCCGAGATCGCCGCCGCGCAGGAGCAGCTGCAGACGCTGCAGTGGGTCATCCCGGCCCTGACCGGCGCGCTGGTGTGGGTGAGCTCCTACGCCGGTGAGCAGCAGCGCCCGAGCGAGGTCCTCAAGGGCGTCTCGCGCTGACCGCACCGCACACCGCACCGCGACCCACCGGGGGGACCGTGGACCGCACCGACACCCGCAGCGTGACCTTCGCCGGCAACCGGGCCGACGACCGGACCGACCACGGCAGGCGCCACGACGACGGCCCGCGCGGGGCGACCCGCTGTCCCGACTGCACCGACGGGTTGGGCCAGCCGCGTCCGGTGGAGCCGGGCTCGTGGCGCGACCGGGTCCGGAAGAACCCGGCGCTGGCGCTGCCGTACCGGATCGCCGTCTTCGTCGTCGGCCTGCTGTTCGTGCTGCTCGGCCTGGCGCTGACGGTGCTGCCCGGCCCGCTCACGATCCCGCCGATCCTGGTCGGGCTGTGGGTGTGGTCCACGGAGTTCGAGTGGGCGCGGCGGATCTTCGCCACCTTCCGCCGCAAGGCGGTCGACACCTGGCGGCACGCGAAGCAGCACCCGGTCAGCTCGCTCGCGGTGACCGTCGGCGGCCTCGCCGCGGCCGCGCTGGTGTTCTGGGCGGTCGGCCGCTTCGACCTGGTGGACCGCGCGACGGGCGCCCTCGGCCTCGGCTGACCCCGGTGTCACCCGGCCGCCGTCCGCGCACCGCGGACGGCGGCCGGTGCGTGTCCGGCCCCGGTGCGGGGAACACCGGCACCCGTGGCCGGATCGCACGCCCTGCCGCGCCGGCTGCCGCGGCTGGTGCGCCGGGGACGCACCCCCGGCCTGCGCACCGCCAAGACCGTGCTGGCCGCGGTGCTGGCGTTCCAGCTCGCGACCTGGCTGGACACCAGCAGCTCGCCGGTCCTCGCCCCGCTGACCGCGCTGCTGGTCGTCCAGCTGACGATGTACGAGACGCTCACGACCGGGTGGGAGCGGATCGCGAGCGTGACCGCCGGTGTCCTCATCGCGGCGCTGTTCGCCTCCGTCGTCGGTCTCACCTGGTGGAGTCTCGGCCTCGTCGTCGCGCTCTCGCTGGTCGTCGGCCGGCTGCTGCGCCTGGGGCCCAACCTGCTCGAGGTCCCGATCAGCGCGATGCTCGTGCTGGCCGTCGGCGGCGCGGAGAGTGCGGCGCTGGACCGCGTCACCGAGACGCTGGTCGGCGCGGCCGTCGGTGTCCTGGTCAACCTCGTGATCGCGCCGCCGCTCTACGTCCAGCCGGCCGGTGAGGCGATCGCGGAACTGGCCGAGCGCATGGCGGAGCTCTGCGAGGACCTCGCGGCGTCGCTCCGGGGCCCGTGGTCGCGCCGCCTCACCGACGAGCTGCTGACCCGCGCCCGCGGGCTGGGGACGGAGGTGGCCCGGGCCGACCGCCGGCTGGCCCGCACCGAGGAGAGTGCCCGCCTCAACCCGCGCGGCCGGGCGGCCCGCGAGGCCCAGCCCCGGCTGCGCAACACGCTGACCGCCCTCGAGCGGGTCCACGTCAGCCTGCGGACCGTCGCCCGCGTGCTGCTCGATCGCACGTACTTCGTGCCCGAGGACGAGGCCGACCGCGCCTGGGCGGGGCCGGCACGGCAGGCGCTGGCCGACGTGCTGCTCGCCGTCGCAGCCACCGTCCGCGACGCCGGGGCCGTGGCGAACGGCACCGGGCCGACCTCCGGCATCGACCCGGCGTGCCTGGACACGCTGCTGGAACTGCGCGGCCGGCTGGCCGACGCGCTGCTGGTCGATCCCCGAGCGGACCCGGCTGCCTGGTCGCAGCACGGCGCGCTGCTCGACGCCGTGGACCTGCTGCGGGTGGAGCTGGCCACGGCCCTGCAGCCGCCGTCGACGTCGTGGGCGCCGCCGCCGCTGGGTGCGGCCTCGCGGCGCGCCGTCCGCCGGGCGGTGACCCGCCGCCGGCGCCGGTGACCGTCAGGGGCGGGTGAGGACGACCGGCCCGTCGTCGGTGACCGCCACGGTGTGCTCGACGTGCGCGGCGCGCCGGCCGTCGGCGGTGACCACCGCCCAGCCGTCCTTCTTGTGCCGGTAGCGGTCGGCACCGGCCAGCAGCATCGGCTCGATGGCCAGCGTGCTGCCGGCGTGCAGCCGCACCCGTTCCAGCCCGGTCTGCGGGCGGTTGGGCACGAACGGCGGCTCGTGCATGGCGCGGCCGATGCCGTGCCCGCCGTGGTCGGGCAGGTGCGCGAAGCCGTGCCGGCGGGCGACGGCGTCGACGGCCTGCGCGACGTCGAGCAGCGTGGCCCCGGGGACGGCGGCGGCGATCCCGGCGGCCAGCGCCTCCTCGGTGGCGGTGACCAGGCGGGTGTCCTGCTCGGTCCCGCCCGACCCGATCGGGATGGTGATCGCGGCGTCACCGTTCCAGCCGTCGACGACGGCGCCGCAGTCGATGCTCAGCAGGTCGCCGTCCTTGAGCCGCTGGCCGCTGGGCCGGCCGTGCACCACGACCTCGTTGGGCGACAGGCACAGCGCGCCGTTGTAGGCCGTCGGCGCCCAGGCCGGCTTGTAGCCGAGGAACGACGACGTCGCCCCGGCCTCGCGGATGCAGGTCTGCGCCAGGTCGTCGAGGTCGCGCAGCCGGACGCCGGGGACCGCCGCGTGGCGCACGGCCGCGAGCGTCTGCGCCACCACCCGGCCGGCGTCGCGCATGGCGTCGAGTTCGTCGGCGGTGCGGGGGGTCAGCACGAGCAGGTCCACACCCCGACGGTACGAGACCGGCCGCCGCGGCCCGCGCGTCCACGGCCGTCGCCCCGGCGGGACCGTCAGCCGGCCGGGTCGCGGCGGACGTCGGCGGGATCCGGCGTCCGGAAGACGGTGTCCACGTCGGCGGGGTCGGGCGCGCCGGACTCGTCCGCGGGGTCGGTCCCGGCGGTCCGGTCGGGCTCCTCCCCGGCGACGCCGAAGCCCTCGGCCGGTGCCGGTGCGCCGGCGCCGGGGTCCGCCGCGGCGATCTCCTCGGCCGGGCCGTTCGCGTTGGGGGTCATCGGTTCCCACATCGACGTCATGGCGGTCCGGTACCCGCCGGTCGGCCGATCCGGTGACCACCGGGCGACCGACGGGTGACCGGCCGGGGGCCGGCAGGTGACGAACGGGCGTCCGGCGGGCATACAGGCCGGATCACGGCAGGGCCGTGGGCGGGGACGGACGGAGGAGGTGCCAAGGAGATGGCCACCACGGGATCGGGGCAGCGGGCACGGGCGGGCGTGCGGCGGGCTGCCGCGCAGCAGGACGGGCGGGGCGCCGACGGCCGGGACGAGTCCCACGCCGAACGCATCGACCGGGAGCTCATGGAGCTGCTCAACGAGCTGCGGATCGCCCTGCCCGGCGTGCAGTTCCTGTTCGCGTTCCTGCTGGTGGTGCCGTTCCAGCAAGCCACCGAGCGGGCGACGGAGTTCCAGCGCGACGTCTACTTCGTCACGCTCATCGCCGCCGTCGTCGCCACGGCGCTGCTGATCTCGCCGGCCGCCCAGCACCGCGCGCTGTTCCGGCAGCACGACAAGGAGGACCTGCTGCGGCGGAGCAACCGCCTGGCCTTCTCGGGCCTGTGCGTCCTCGCGGTCGCGATCGTCTCGGCGGTGGTGCTGGTCGTCGACTTCCTCTTCGCTCTCCCCCAGGCGCTCGTCACCGGCGGCGTGGTCGCCGCGCTGCTGGGGTGGCTGTGGATCGGCAGCCCGCTGCTGCAGCGCGCCCGCGGGAGCACCGCCGGCGAGTGATCCGGCGGCGCTCAGCCCGTCCGGGCCGTCAGGACGCGGGGGCCGTCGTCGGTGACGGCGACGGTGTGCTCGGCGTGGGCGGCGCGGCTGCCGTCGACCGTGCGGATGCTCCAGCCGTCCCCGTCGACGCGGTGGTCGTCGTCGCCGCCGGCCGTGAACCAGGGCTCGATGGCGACGACCAGGCCCGCGCGCAGTCGCAGGCCGCGGCCCGCCCGGCCGTCGTTGGGCACGTAGGGGGCCTCGTGCATGGTGCGCCCGACCCCGTGCCCGCCGTGCTCGGTGTCGACGCCGTACCCGGCGGCCCGGCCGACCGCGCCGACGGCGGCCGAGACGTCCCCCAGCCGGCCGCCGGGGACGGCGGCGGCGATCCCGGACCGCAGGGCCCGCTCCGTCGTCGCGACCAGGGCCGCGTCCGCCGGGCTCACCGTGCCGATCGGGACGGTGACGGCGGAGTCGCCGACCCAGCCGTCGAGACTGGCGCCGGCGTCGACGCTGAGCAGGTCGCCGTCGACGAGGCGCCGGTCGGTCGGGATGCCGTGCAGGGCCACGTCGTTGACCGAGGTGCAGATGACCGCGGGGAACGGCGGCATCGACCGGTGCGGCCGGTAGCCGAGGAACGGTGACCCGGCGCCGGCCTGCTCCAGCACGTCCCGGGCCACCTCGTCGAGGTCGCGCAGGCGCACCCCGGCCGCGGCGTGCCGGCAGACGGCCGTGAGCACCTGGGCGACGACCTGCCCGGCGGCGTGCATGGCGTCGATCTCGCCCGGGGTCCGCAGCTCCACCATCGTCCGGGCCTCCTCGCCGACCGGTATTGGTATGCCGGTATTAGTATCACGGCATGGTGCGCCCGCCGCTGTCCCCCGCCGAACGCGACCGCGGCCGCCGGCTCGGGGAACTGCTCCGCTCTGCTCGCGGGCCGCGCAGCCAGGCCGCGGTGGCCGCCGCCTCGGGAGTGAGCCTCGAGGCGCTGCGCAAGATCGAGTCCGGCCGGATCCCGATGCCGGCCTTCTTCACCGTGGCGGCACTGGCCGGGGCACTCGGCCTGTCCCTGGACCGGGTCGCGTCGGCGCTGTCCGCGAAGTCGGACGACGTCCGGCGCACCGCCTGACCTCGAGCGGTCGCGACTCCCCCGGGCACCTGACGGAGACAGGGGCGGGCATCTGGATGTCGCCGTCGGGCGTGGCCGTAGGTTCCGGCCGGGCGCATCCTCGACCGCTGGCGGCAGCGCCTCCCCTTCTTCGGGAGCTGCTCGTCCTGCGGGCACGACAGCCGCGAGCATCCCGGCACACCAGGAGTCGACGGCCCGGAGTGCGGTGAGTGCGTCTACGAGGTGCAGCACGAGCAGCGGCCGGAGGGCGCCGGCCCGCTGTGCACGAGACCCGCGCCTGGACCGCCCGGAGGACCGTGACGCCGTAGCCATGGTGGCCAGCAGGGACACGGGTCGAGGCAGCGTCGTCCGCACGGACGGGATCGGGACGGCTGCAGGTCGTCAGAACGGCGGCGGGTCGTCGTCCGGGGCGGCCGGTTCTTCTGCTCCAGGTGGTTCGGGCTCCGGCGGCGGTGGTGGTCGCAGGCCCGGTGGCCGGGTGGTGCGGGTGATGCCCGACGGGGTGGTGACGGTGAGCGTCCCGTCTGCGGCCATGTGGAAGCGCCAGCCGCGGGCGAAGGTCTTCACCCGGTGATGCGAGCGGCACAGGCAGCACAGGTTGGCGCAGTCGGTGGCCCCACCGGCGGCGTGCGGGAGGACGTGGTCGGCGTCGGCCCAGCCCACCCGTTGGCCGCAGGTGGGGAAGCGGCAGGTGCGGTCGCGGGTGCGGACGAACGCCTGCTGCGCCGCCGAGGGCGTGTAGCCGTCCCGGCCCGCCGGCCGGTCGAGCACCGGGCAGTCGCACTCGGTCTCCGCATGATCAGGGCAGCCTCGGGTGGCCAGCTTCCGTAGCCGGTTCAGCGTCGCGGTCGCCCGGAGCGTCCCGTCGCCCTCGGTCAGCGCCACCGTCACCGTGCCGCCCTCGGGGGTCTGCACGCCGAGCGCGTCGAGCTGTCGCAGCAGTTCGCGCAGGTGGGCGGCGGTGATCGGCAGTCCGTTCACCGCCCCGGCCTGGTCCGAGCGGCCGGCCAGGGCGGCGAGGGTGGCGATGATCTGCAGGTGCGCGGTCACCGCCGGCCCGGCCTGCCAGGGCCGCTGCAGCAGGTCGGCGAACACCAGCGTGCGCAGCTGCCCGATCGGGCGGGGATCGCCGTCGGCCTTCAGCATCCGGGCCAGTGCATCGACGGTCGCGTGGCAGGCGGCGGCCACGTCGGTGGGCAGGTCGGCGGCCAGCGTGCTCATCCCGTCCGACGGCGACGCGTAGACCCGCACGTCCGAGCGCCGTTCGGCGGTGTTGCGCCGTTCGTCGATGGCCTCCGAGTCGGCTTCCAGCAGGAGTTCGAGGGCGCGCTTCTTCAGCTTGCCGACGGTCAGCTGCGCGGCCTCGGGCAGCACGGCGGCCTCGATGCGGCGGGCCAGGGCCGGGGCGGTGTGCTGCAGCACGTCGACCAGCGCCTTCGCGCGGGCCTCGTCCAGCTCCCCGGCGGCCAGCGCGGCCCAGGTCGCGGGCAGCCGTTCGCGGTAGGTCCAGGCGCGGGTGGCCAGGTGGTTGGCCGTACCCCGGCCGCAGTTGAGGACCACCGCCAGCTCGGCGGTGAAGAACTCCGAGACACCGGGCAGCTCGGTGTCCGGCGCCCACGACCCACGCCGCCTGGCACCCGGCGTGCCCGGTGCGGGGTCGTCGTCGGCCGGGCGGGCCTCGGCCAACCGCAGCACCAGCTCCGCCTCGTAGGCCGCCTCCATCGCCCGACGCTGCTGCACCCGCTGCAACTCAGCGGCGGCCTGCTCGTCGGACAGCACCGCCACCGGCAGCCGCGGCACCTGTACGGGCCGCTCGACGAGCCACCCGGCGAGCGCCCGCTCCACCGGCGACACGTACTCCACGACCTCCACGACCCCAACCTACGCACGGGGTACGACAGAAACGGGGCCCTGACCAGGAGCAACGCGACCGAGGGCCGCACAGATCGCGTCGGCGACGTCGTCGGGGTCCTCGTGCTCCCAGAACCGCAGCACCCGCCACCCCAGCCCGGTGAGGACGGCGTCGGCGCGGCGGTCGCGGGCGGTGTTGCCGGCCAGCTTGGCCGCCCACCACTCCTGGTTGGCCTTCGGAAGGTGTCCGCAGGTCGAGCACCCGTGCCAAAAACAGCCGTCGAGGAACACGACCAGCCGCCGGCCCTTCCACACGATGTCGCCTCGGGCGCGGGTCTCGGGACAGGGGCGCACATCGACGCGAAAGCGGACTCCCCGCGCGTGCAGCCGTCGGCGGACGGCCAGCTCGTGGCGGGTGTCGCGCCGGCCCTGCCGGCGGAACCGGGCAGCCACCACCTCGGAGGACGGCGGCGGCGCCGGCCCCGGCCCGGCCGTCGGGTCGGAGCCGGCCGAGGTCACCCGGACGTGCTCCACCGCCCCACCGACACCGACCGGCAGGTGAGGTTCGCCTACCCTTCCTCCCCGTGACCGCGACGGCCGACCGGACGCTCGACGCCCCGTCAGCGACCGCACCGCCGCGCTGGTCGCCCGTCGAGCTGCTGCCCCCCGCGGTGCTGGGGCTGCTGTGCGCCGTCCTGCTCGCCCCCGGCCACGGGTTGTGGTTCGACGAGGCGTTCACCTCCGAGGTGGCCCGCCGCCCGCTCGGCGACATCCTGCGCGCGATCGTCACCGGCGAGGGCGTCACCAGCTACCTCGCCGACGTCCCGCCGTCCTACAACGCCCCGTACTACCTCGTCGTGCACGCCTGGGTGTCGCTGCCGGGGCTGGGCGGCGACACGTCGCTGCGGGTGCTGTCGGTGCTGGCCACCGCCGGCGGCCTGGCGCTCGTCACGCGGGCGGTCACCCGGCTGGCCGGGCGCCCCACGGGCGTGCTCACCGGGCTGGTGCCCGCCTGCGCCCCGCTGCTGCTCGAGCAGGCCGTGGAGGCCCGCAGCTACGGGCTCGCGGTGCTGGCCACCGGCGGTGCGGTCCTGGGCCTGACCCGCTGGCTGCAGGAGCGCCGCGGCCTGCTGCTGTTCGGTCTGGCCGGCGCCGGGATGGGCCTGGCGCACTGGTACGCGGTCACGGTCCTCGCCGCGTTCGTCGTCGCGGCGCTGCTGCTGCGCGGCCGGGCCGCCACCAGGGTCGCCGTCGTCGGCACGCTGGCCGCCCTGCCGGCCGTCGGCCTGGTCGGGGTCAACCTGCTCAACGGCACCGGCGGCCGCAACGCCGAGCACCTGCGCGACACCGGCGGCACCCTCGCCGACCTCGCCGTCGCGGCCTGGTCCGGCGGCCGCACCCCGCTGCTGTACCTCACCGTCGGGCTGGCCGTGGTCGGCGCGCTGCGTGGCGCCGGGGTCCGCGCCGTCGGCGCCTGCTGGCTGCTGGTGCCGCTGCTGCTCCTGCTGGCCGCCGAGACCGTCCGGCCGGTGTACCTGCCCCGCTACCTGCTGGCCGGGCTGATCGGCCTGGGTGTGCTGGCCGCGGCCGGGGTGACCGCGCTGCCCCGGGGCGCCCGTACGCCGGTGGCCGCGGCCCTGCTCGGCCTGTCGCTGGTGGCCTCCGCGCCACTGGCCGTCCGCGAGCCGCGGGAACGCTCCGACGACGTCGTCGCCCTGCTGCTGCGCGAGCAGCGTCCCGGCGAGCCGGTGGTGGCCGCCGACCAGCGGGCCGCGATGGGGCTCGACCACTTCGTCCGCACGGAGGGCCCGCGGCTGCGCCCCGACGTCGTCCTCCCGCCCGACGACGCCCCCGCCGACGCCGACCGCGTCTGGCTGGTCCGGCGGCTGGTCGACGGCGAGCCGGTGCCCACCGACGACGACGCGATCCTCAGCGACGCCGGGCTGTCGCTGACCCGGACCTGGGACCTGCCGGCCGTGAAGACCGACCTGGTCGTGCAGCTCTGGACCCGCTGACCGCCCACGCCAGCGACCGCAGCGACTGCCGCAGTCGCGCGCGGGCGGTCCACGCCGACTCCCCCACCGGCCGCCGGTCGCGCGCGACGGGCACGCTGGTCAGCGGCGTGCCGGCCAGGCCCGCGGCGAGGACGACGCTGGGCGCGTCGCCGCCGAGCACCGCGCCGACGACGGCGTCGCGCACCGTCGGCCCGAGGGCGAGGAACGCGCCGGCGTCGGGCGGCAGGCCGGTGAGCGCGGCGGCGACCCGCCGGTGCAGCCCCCCGGTCAGCCGCCGCGCCGGCGACTCGTAGCGGCCGCGGCGGCCGGCGAACACCGCACCGACGTCGCCGCGGGCCAGCCGGTCGAGCAGCGCCGGCACCGCCTCGGGCGGGTCCTGCAGGTCGGCGTCGAGGCAGACCCACGCGTCGGCGTCCTCGGCGGCCAGCCCGGTGGCCAGCGCCCGGTGCTGGCCGACGTTGACCGCCAGCGCGGTCACGGCCACCCGCGGGTCCCCGGCGGCGAGCGAGCGCGCGACCGCCAGGCTGCCGTCGGGCGAGGCGTCGACCACCAGCCGCAGCCGCCAGTCCCGGCCCGCGAGCGCCGCGGCCAGCCGGGCGTGCAGGGGCCGCAGCGTCGCCTCGTTGCCGTGCACGGGGACGACGACGGCGACGGCGACGCGGAGCGGGGTCACGCCGCCCACGTGCGGGCCAGCCCCTCGGCCAGGTCGACCGTCGGCGTCCAGCCCAGCAGCGCGCGGGCCGCCCGTGGGTCGCACACCCAGTCGGCGGTGTCCCAGTGCCGGCCCGGGTGGGCGCCCCGCACGGTGGCGATCGGGCGGCCGGTGACCCGCTCCGCGGTGGCGACGAGCTCCGCGACGTCGGTCTGCACGCCGGTGCCGACGTTGACCACCGCGCCGGGCGGGAGGTCGTCGGCCAGCGCGGCCCGCACGCACGCGTCGACGACGTCGCCCACCCACACCCAGTCCCGTCGGCTGACCGCGGCCGGCAGCGGCACCGCCGCGCCGGTGCGGGCGGCGGCGAGCACCACCGGCACCAGCCGGGTCGGGTGGTCGCCGGGGCCGTAGACCTGGAAGGCGCGCACCACTGCGGCGCGCACCCCCCGCTCGGCCGCGGCGGCCTGCAGCAGCAGCGAGCCGGCCGCCTTGGTGGCGCCGAAGAAGCCGCGCGGGCGCAGCGGCGCGTCCTCGTCCAGCGGCGCCGGACCGGCGGCGTACTCGGTCGACGAGCCCAGCCGCACCACCGCGCGGCACCGGTCGGGCAGGGCGTCGACCAGCCAGGGACTGGTGTTGACGGCCACCGTCGCCGCCCGTTCGGCAGGGGTCGCCTTCGCCCGCCCCGCAGCGAGGGAGAAGACGACGTCGGGGTCGGCGGCCCGCACCGCCGCCGCGGCGGCGAGCGGGTCGGCGAGGTCGACGTCGGCCCGGGTCAGCCCGGTGACCGCCCAGCCGTCGGCCTCCAGCCGCGCCACCAGGTGCCGGCCGACGAAGCCGCCGGCGCCGGTGACCAACGCCCGGCCGCTCACGCGGGGACGGGCACGGGGGCGGCGGCCTCCTCGACCGCGGCCACGAACGCCTCCCGCCGGCCGGCCGCGGTCAGCGGGTCGGCGTCGGCGAGGTCGGCCAGCGAGGCGAGCAGCCGGGGCACCTCGGTGAACGGGTCGCGGCCGGCCATGTCGGCGGTGAACGAGCGGCGCAGGAAGGTGAAGTCGGTGCCCAGCCGGACCAGCTCGGCGGCCAGCAGCTCCCCCGGCACGGGGAACCCGCCGCCGGGCAGGGTCAGCCCGCCGACGCCGAAGGGCACCGGGACGGCGGCGCGGACGGCGTCGATCGTGCCGTCGACCAGCGGGCGGAACAGCTCGGTCGACCGCCGGTCGATGCGCAGGTCGTTGAGCCCGACGTACACCCGCGACAGCGGCCGCGCGGCCAGCTCGGCGACCCGGTCGACGGCGTCCTGGGTCTCGACCAGGATCCCCAGCCCGCAGCGGCCGGCGACCAGCTCGAGGGTGCGGTCGACCTCCTCGGGCGTGCGCACCATCGGCAGCAGGATCTCGTCGGCGCCGGCCGCGACGGCGTCGGCGACCTCGCGCGGCGTCCACGGGCCGGCGGCGTTGACACGGCACAGCAGCCGGCCGTCGGTGGCCGCGCGCACGCGGACGAGATCGGCGAGGGTGTCGCCGTTGATCTGGGTGCCCTCGCCGGCCTGCCGCCGGTGCTTCCCGCGGCGCTCCCAGTCGACGACGATCCCGCTCGCGCCGGCGGCGACGACGTCCCGCCCCCAGGCGGCGTCCACGGTGAAGAGGAACAGGTCCACGGCGGTGAGCTTAGGCACACCTAACTCGGACCCGGCGCCCAGGGTCAGGCCGGCGTCGGCTCCGAGGTCCGCGGCACGCCCGGGGCCGCCGCCGGGAAGGGCACCGCGGGGCCGGCGACGACCACGCCGACCTGCGTCCCCTCGGCCGGCAGGTCGCCGCCCTCGGTGCGCGCGCTCACCCGCAGACCCGAGGGCAGCTCCAGCTCGATGCGCGCGTCGTGGCCGTAGAAGTCGACGCCGCGGACCCGCGCGGGCACCCCCGCCCCGGGCGAGAGCCGCAGCTGCTCGGGCCGCAGCATCACCCGGACCGGCCCGTCGGGGCAGGGCCGCCCGAGCGCCAGCTCCCCGAGCTCGGAGGCGACCCGCCCGCCGGTCGCAGCGCCGTCGAGGACCACCGCCTCCCCGACGAACGCGGCGACGTCGAGGTCGCGGGGCTCGCGGTAGAGCGTGCGCGGGTCGGCCAGCTGCGCCAGCGTGCCGCCGCGCACCACCGCCACCTGGTCGGCGGTCGACAGCGCCTCGGCCTGGTCGTGGGTGACCAGCACGGCCGTGGCGCCGGTGGCCCGCAGCGCCTCGGCGACCGCGCGGCGGGTGTCCTCGCGCAGCGCGGCGTCGAGGGAGGAGAACGGCTCGTCGAGCAGCACCAGCGAGGGCTCGGGCGCCAGCGCGCGGGCCAGCGCCACCCGCTGCTGCTGGCCACCGGAGAGCTGGTGCGGCGCGCGGTCGGCGAGGGCGGCGTCGAGGCCGACGAGGGCCAGCAGCCCGGCGATCCGCGTGCGGTCGCGGCGCAGCCGGCGGGGCAGCCCGAAGGCCACGTTGCCCGCCACGCTCAGGTGCGGGAACAGCCCGCCCTCCTGCGGGACGAAGCCGATGCCGCGCGACCGGGCGGGGACGCCGCGGCCGGCGCCGGCCACCACCCGCCCGCCGAGCTCGACGGTGCCGGCGTCGGGGTCGTCGAAGCCCGCGACGATCCGCAGCAGCGTCGTCTTGCCGCAGCCGGAGGGGCCCAGCAGCGCGGTGGTCGTCCCGGCCGGGACGTGCAGGTCCACCCCGGTGAGCACCGGGGTGCGGCCGTAGGACTTCGCCAGGCCGGAGACGGTCAGCGCGCTCATGGGGTCGGACCTCGTCGGGGGAGGGCGTCTCGGGACAGCAGCACCGTGGCCGGTGCCGAGAGCAGCACCATGACGACGGCGTAGGGGGCGGCGGCGCCGAACTCGAGGGCACTGCTCGCCGACCAGAACGCCGTGGCGAGCGTCTCGGTGCCCGTGGGGGCCAGCAGCAGCGTGGCGGTGAGCTCGGTGACCACCGCGAGGAACACCAGCGCCGCGCCGGCGCCGATGCCGGGGGCCAGCAGCGGGAGGGTCACCCGCCACAGCCGGGCCGGCGCGGAGACGCCCAGGGAGGCGGCGACGTCGTCGTGCACCGGCGGGGACTGCTCGACCGCGGCGCGCACCGTGACGATCGCCCGGGGCAGGAAGAGGATCGCGTAGGCCGCCAGCAGCACCGGCACCGTCTGGTACAGCGCCGGCAGCACCCGGATGCTCACCGCCACCAGCGCCAGCGCGACGACGATCGCCGGCACCGCGCTGCCGAGGTAGGTGGTGCGCTCGAGCAGGGTCGCCACCGGCCCGCGGCGGCGCACGGCCAGCCACCCGGTGGGCAGGGCGAGCACGGTGGTGACGGCGGCGGCCGCGGCGGCCAGCGCCAGCGTCGTCCCGGTCGTGGTGGCCAGCGCCGCCCAGTCGACCCGCGCGGAGGTGCCGGTGCGGAACCACGACACCAGCGCGGCGAGCGGCACGAGCAGCGACAGCGCCACCACCGTGGTGAGGGCCAGCAGTGCGGGGCCGGTGAGCGCGCCGAGCCGGACCGGGCGCACCCGGCGGGCGGCGCCGGCCCCGGTGCGGGCGTAGCCGCGGGTGCCGCGCAGCCGGATCTCGGCCAGCAGCAGCACCAGGCACAGCAGCACGAGCACGCCGGCGAGCATGGTGGCGGCGGGTCCGTTGAAGGTGGCGCGGTACTGGTCGTAGACGGCGGTGGTGAAGGTCGGGTAGCGCAGCATGGCCAGCGCGCCGAACTCGGCGAGCACGTGCAGGGCGACCAGCAGCGTCCCGCCGAGTACGGCCACCCGCAGCTGCGGCAGCTGCACCCGCCGGAACACCCCCCACGTCGACAGGCCCAGCCCCCGGGCGGTCTCCTCCAGCGCGGGGTCGAGCCCGCGGAACGCCGCGACGGCGGGCAGGTAAACGAACGGCGCGTAGGCCAGCGACACGACCAGCAGGGCACCGCCGTAGGTGTCCAGGCCGGGCAGCAGCGAGATCCACGCCGAGCTGCTCACGAACGCCGGCAGGGCCAGCGGCGCGACCAGCAGCACGTGCCAGACGCGGCGGCCGGGCAGCGCGGTGCGCTCGACCAGCCAGGCGGCGCCGACGCCGAGCACCGCGGTGACGGCGACGGTGCCCGCGACCAGCCGGACGGTGTTGCCCAGCAGCTCGGCGACCCGCGGCCGGAACACCAGCTCCGCCACGCCGCTCCAGCCGACCTCGGCGACGGCCACCGCGATGTGCACCAGCGGCAGCAGCGCGAGCGCGGCGACGGCCGCCGCCAGCGCCACCGTGACCGGGGCGCGGCGGGCCCGGGACGCGCGGTGGCCCCGCGACGCCCGTGCGGTCGGCGTCGCGGCGGCCGGTCCGGCGGTGAGGCTCAGAGCAGCCCCACCTCCTGCATGAGCTCGGTGACCTGCTCCTGGTCGAGGGAGGCGGGGTCGACCGCGGGGGCGCCGAGGGTGTCCAGCGGCGGCAGCGCCTCGGCGGACGGCACCCCGACGCCGACGGCGTACTCGAGGGCGGTGCTCTCGGCCAGCCGGGCCTGCGCCTCGGGCGCGGTCAGGTAGGCGACCAGCCGCTGGGCGTCGTCCTGCTGGTCGGAGGAGGCGAGGACGCCGGCGCCGGAGGTGCTCAGGAAGGCGCCGGGGTCGCCGTTGCCGAAGAGGTGCAGCCGGGCGTCGTCGCCCTTGAGGCCGCCCTCGGCCTGGTCGCGGTACCAGTAGTAGTGGTACATGACGCCGGCGTCGATCTCGCCCTCGTCGGCGGCGACCATCACGGCGGTGTTGCTCTGGTAGACGGCGGCGTTGCGCTCGAGACCCTCGAGCCAGGCGCGGGTGGCCTCCTCGCCGCGCAGCGCCAGGACGGCGGCGACGATCGCCTGGAAGTCCGCGCCGCCGGCGGCGATGCCGATGCGGCCCTCCCAGGCCGGGTCGGCCAGGTCGAGGATCGACGCCGGCAGCTGGTCCTCCGGCAGGGCCGTGGGGTCGTACACGAGCACGGTGGAGCGGGCGGCGAAGCCGGTCCAGGTGCCCGAGGAGGGCCGGAACTGCTCGCCCACCTGGTCGAGCGTCTCCTGCTCCAGCGGCGCGAGCAGCCCCTCGCGGTCGAGCACGGCGATCGACGGGCTGTTCTCGGTGAGGAAGACGTCGGCCGGGGAGGCCTCGCCCTCCTGCACGATCTGGTTGGCCAGCTCCGCGTCGTTGCCGTCGCGGAACTCCACCTCGATGCCGGTCTCCTCGGTGAAGCCCTCGAGCATGGTGCGCACCAGGCTCTCGTGCTGGGCGCTGTACACGGTGAGCGTGTCGGCGTCGGCGGCCCCCGCGCTGCCGCAGGCGGCCAGCGCCCCGGAGAGGCAGACGGCGGTCAGCGCAGCAGCGGTCGCCCGGCCGGGCCTGGTCACGGGTCCTCCAAGAGACGTGGGACGGCGGTGTCGTCAGCCGCCCAGGGTAGGCACACCTAAGCAGACGTGCCGAGGGTGCGGGACCGATGAGTCACCGGTGCCGCCCCGGTCCTCCTGTCAGACCCGTGCGGGACCGTGCGGGCACCGACACGGGAGCGGGAGGTGGGGCACGTGACGGCGTACGTCGGCGACACGGTGCCGGCCGGGGACCAGGCAGCGGGCGGCGGGGACGTCCCGGCCATCGAGGCCACGGGACTGGTCAAGCGGTTCGGCGCGACGACGGCGGTGGCCGGTGTCGACCTGTGCATCCCGCAGGGCGGCGTCCACGGCTTCCTCGGGCCCAACGGTGCGGGCAAGACCACCACCATCCGGATGCTGGCCACCCTCATCCCGCCCGACGGCGGGCGGGCGCGGGTCTTCGGCCACGACGTCGTCACCGACGCCGACGCCGTCCGCGCGCGGGTGAGCCTCACCGGC
Source organism: Geodermatophilus sp. SYSU D00814 (assembly GCF_054050055.1). Taxonomy (NCBI): domain Bacteria; kingdom Bacillati; phylum Actinomycetota; class Actinomycetes; order Geodermatophilales; family Geodermatophilaceae; genus Geodermatophilus; species Geodermatophilus sp. SYSU D00814. The sequence goes on along the minus strand of NZ_JBJGYP010000016.1, from coordinate 20,406 downwards.
CAGTTCGCCTCGCTCGACGAGGACCTCACCGGCGCGGAGAACCTGCTCCTGCTGGCCCGGCTGCTCGGCTACTCCCGGGCCGCGGCGCGCCAGCGCACCGACCAGCTGCTGAGCGCCTTCGGCCTCACCGAGGCGGCCGGCAGGCAGGTCAAGCACTACTCCGGCGGCATGCGGCGGCGGGTCGACATCGCCGCGAGCATCGTCGTCCGGCCCGACCTGGTCTTCCTCGACGAGCCGACCACCGGCCTCGACCCGCGCAGCCGCAACCAGGTCTGGGACGTCGTCCGCGCGCTGGTCCGCGGCGGGACGACGGTGCTGCTCACCACCCAGTACCTCGACGAGGCCGACCAGCTCGCCGACCGCATCTCGGTCATCGACGCCGGCCGGGTCATCGCCGAGGGCACGCCGGGGGCGCTGAAGGCGTCGGTGGGCTCGGGCACGCTGCACGTGCGGGTGCTCGACCCGGCCCGCCGCGGCACCGCGCGCGAGCTGCTCGAGCGGGTGCTGGGCGTGCCGGTGGCCGAGGACGGCGACCCGGCGGCGCTCACCGCCCGCGTGCCCGAGGCCGGACCGGCGGCCCGGGCGCTCACCGCACTCGAGGGCGCCGGCATCGAGCTGGCCCAGTTCGCGCTCGGCCAGCCGAGCCTCGACGAGGTGTTCCTCGCCCTGACCGGCCGGCCCGCCGAGGACGCCGGCACCCCCGCTCCCGACCCGGAGGACCGACGATGACCGCTCTCGACAGCGCCCCTCCCCCGCTCGCCGCACCCGACACCGCCGCGGTGCTGGCCGCGCTCGGCTCCGGGGAGCGCCCGCGGCCGCAGGGCCCGCTGGCGGCCTCGGCCACCTTCGGGTGGCGCACGCTGCTGCGGATCAAGCACGTACCCGAGCAGCTGTTCGACGTCACGGTCTTCCCGGTGATGCTGACGCTGATCTTCACGTACCTCTTCGGCGGCGCCCTGGCCGGCTCGGTCGAGGCCTACGTGCAGTTCTTCCTGCCCGGGATCCTCGTGCAGAGCATCCTCATGATCACGATGTACACCGGCGTCGCCCTCAACACCGACATCGAGAAGGGCGTCTTCGACCGCATCCGCTCGCTGCCGGTGTGGCGGCCCTCGGCGCTGGTCGGCGCGCTGCTGGGCGACGTCGTGCGGTTCACCCTCGCCTCGGTCGTCGTCCTCGGCCTGGGCATGGTGCTGGGGCTGCGTCCCGGTGGCGGGGTCGTTGGCCTGCTGGCCGCGGTCGGGCTGCTGCTGGTCTTCGCCTTCGCCCTCGGCTGGGTCTGGACGTACCTGGCGCTGCGGCTGCGCACCCCGCAGGCGGTCATGGGCTGGTCGATGATGGTGCTGATGCCGCTGACGTTCGGCAGCAACATCTTCGTCGACCCCGCGACGATGCCGGGCTGGCTGCGGTCCGTCGTCGAGGTCAACCCGGTCAGCCACCTGGTCAGCGCGGTGCGCGGCCTGGTGCACGGCGGGGTCGACGTGGCCGACGTCGGGTGGGTGCTGGTCTGGGCCGTGGCGCTGGTCGCCGTCCTCGGGCCGCTGACGATGCGGCGCTACCGCGCCCGCGCCTGAGCCCGCCGCGGCGGTGCGCTACAACGGGCGGGTGGCCCCGCTCCTGCGCACCGCCGGCTTCGCCGAGCTCACCCCGTTCGAGGTCTACGAGCTGTGCCGGCTGCGGGTCGACGTGTTCGTCGTCGAGCAGCAGTGCCCCTACCCCGAGCTCGACGGCCGCGACGTCGAGCCGGGCACCCGGCACCTGTGGTTCGAGCAGGACGGCGAGGTGCTGGCCACCATCCGGGTGCTCGACGACGGCGCCACCCGCGCGATCGGCCGGGTCGCCACCGCCGCCGGTGCCCGCGGGCGCGGGCTGGCCGCGCGGCTGGTCGAGGCGGGCATCGAGCTCTGCGCGGGGTTCCCGGTCACGCTCGGCGCCCAGGCGCACCTGCAGGGCTGGTACGAGCGGCTCGGCTTCCGGGTCAGCGGCCCGGGCTACGTCGAGGACGGCATCCCGCACGTGCCGATGCGCCGCGAGCCGGCCTGAGGGCGGCGTTCAGGTGGCTGCCACCGGGGCGAGGTCGGCGGCGCCGAAGGCGGCGTCGAAGCGCTCGCACCAGATGACGACGCTGACGTAGCCGGTCGCGTCGAAGCCCTCCGGGACGACGTAGTTCTGGTCGCCGACGTTGCCCTTGAGCGGCCCGAGGTCGACGAAGTCGTCGTCGAAGGCGGCCTCCTCGCCCGTGGCGGCGTTCTGCGAGAGGTAGACGAACAGCGCCGGCCCGTTGGTGGTCTCGAAGCCCTCCAGCCGGACGACGGTCGACCCGTCGGGCAGCCGGACCACCCGCGCGGTGCCGACCGTCTCGTGCTCGAGCGAGACGAACGTGCCGGTGGCCAGGTCGACCGGGTCGGCCGGCAGCGCGCTGCCGATCCTGCCGGTCGTGTCCGCCGCCCCGGCCGCCGCCGAGGGCAGGGCCTCGTCGACCCGGCTGTCGTAGAACAGCCGCTGCGGCTGGAACCACGCCAGGGTGACCACCCCGAGCACCACCGCGACGACCGCCGCTCCCAGCCAGACCCACGTCCTCCGCCGCATCGACACGGCGGCGGACCCTAGCCGCGCGGCCGCGATCCGTGGGGCGTCCGGCACGCGGCGGCCGGGCGTGACCGGCGGGCGGGCGGGTACGGGCCCGGGCATGGCGGACGACGGCGACGTGGGCGGCTTCGCCGGAGGGCTCGGCGCCCGGCTGGCCGAGAGCGACGATGGCGCGGCCACGCTCGCGTTCGAGGTGCGCGAGGAGCACCTCAACCCGGCAGGCACGCTGCACGGCGGGGTCGTCGCGACGCTGGTCGACACGGCCATGGGTCAGGCGGTGCGCACCACCACCACCGACGGCCAGGTGCCCGCGACCAGCCAGCTGACGGTGACCTACCTGCGGCCCGGGAAGCCCGGCCGGCTCGAGGTGCGCGGCCGGGTGCGTACCCGCGGGGAGCACCTGACCGTCTGCGAGGCCGACGTCGAGCAGGACGGGGAGGCCCTGGCGCACGCCGTGGCGACCTTCGCCCTCCTCGAGCGCTGACCCAGGACCGCCGGCGGGTCAGACCCTCGCCGGCGCCGCGCCCTGCTCGACGACGACGGTGGGAGTGGGGCCGATCGCGCCGTCGTCGTCCTCGTCCGCGCTGCACTGGCTGACCAGCAGGATGAAGCCGAAGACGAGCACGATCAGGCCGAGGAAGGTGCCCAGCAGCACCGCGCGCCCGCGCTTGGGACGCGGCTGCATCCCCCGGCGCGGGTCCTGGGGGTCGGGCGGACGGGCGGCCTGGGACATCGGTCGCGCTCCTCGTCGTCGGGGACGGGCCGGACCGGCGGCGGGGCCACCGGGGGCGACGCGGTCGGCGCGCCTCCCGGTCACATGCCCAGCCCACCGGCTCGTACGCGTGGTGCACGCCACCCGCACCGGTGTCCGGTGGGGGACGATCGCGGCATGACCACAGCGACCTGGAACGGGACCGTCATCGCCGAGTCCGACGACATCGTCACCGTGGAGGGCAACGCGTACTTCCCGCGAGAGTCCGTGCGGAGCGACGTGCTGCGCCCCTCCTCCACGCACACGACCTGCCCCTGGAAGGGCCAGGCGTCGTACTACACGCTCGAGGTCGAGGGCCGGGTCAACCCCGACGCCGCGTGGTTCTACCCCGAGCCGAAGGACGCCGCGAAGGAGATCACCGGCCGGGTGGCCTTCTGGCGCGGCGTCGAGGTGAGCTAAGCGGGACGGTCCCCGGCCTGGGCGCGGGCGTCCGCGGCGTCCTGCGCGTCCAGGACGCCCGCGCGCTCCTGGCTGTCGATGACGCGGTGGTAGGCCGCCCACGCCTCGGCCGGGGCGAGGTCGAGCGCGGCGGCGATCGCCTCCCAGCCGGCCCCGCCCCGCAGCGCGGCGCGGAAGCCGACGAGCTGGCTGTCGTGGGCCTTGCGGGCGACGACCTCGCCGAGGGCGAGCAGCTCCAGGGACTCGGCGACGTCGAGGGAGGTGGAGTCGTCGAGCAGCGAGCTCCAGGAGTCCTCGTCGCTCCCGGTCGCCCGGGCGCGGGGGGTGGCCCCGGAGTCCCGCCGGCTCAGGAAGTCCAGGCGGGTGACGGCGGTCTGGAGCGAGAACTCCTGCTCCAGGGCCTCGGGTGTGATCTGCATGCCGTCACGATCCCCGACCGCCACGGCGGGTCAAACCCGCTGCGACCGGGATCTCCCCGAACGCCGGACGGCCCGCACCCGGGGTGGGGTGCGGGCCGTCCGGCGAGCGGCGGGTGTCAGTTGTCGACGCCCACGGCCTCCTTGGCGACCGCGGCGAGGGCGACCTGGGCGGCGCTGATGACGCTCGACCGGTTCTTGTGGGTCTCCTCGTAGCGGATGAGCACGCGGATGTCGTGCGGCTCGCGCAGGGCCTTGGCGGCCTTGGCGGCGTCGGAGGTCGACAGCGAGTCGTAGCCCTTCACGGGCAGCTCGTCGGCGGAGACGTCACCGAGCTCCTCGCGGGCGGCCTTGGCGGCGTCGGCGGCGGTGCGGTTGCCCTCGCGACGGGCGATCCGCTCGGCCCGGCGCAGCGTGGCGGCGCGGCCGACGGTCAGCGTCTCGCGGACGGCGTCGGTGAGGGTGGAGGCGCGGCCGGCCACCTGACCGAGCTTGTCACCGGCGGCCTCACGGCGCTGCTGCGCGGTGTCGAGGGCCTCGTTCACCCGGTTGGCGACGAAGCGGTACGGGGCGTTGGCGGCCCGCGCGGCGACGCCGGCGACCTGCTGGAACGGGGTGGCCTGCAGCGCGGCGGGGCCGCCCAGGGCCTCCTCGGCCAGCACGACGGTCAGCCACTCGATGGTGGCCTCGTGGGCGCGGATCAGGCCCTCGGCCAGGCGCTCGACCTTGGCCAGCCCGGCCGCCTGGCCGAGCACCTTGAGGTAGGTGGCGCGGTCGTGCAGCTGGTGCTCGAGGGAGAGGTCCTGCAGCAGGGCCTCCTCGATCGGCTCGGCCTGCTCGACGGCGGCCTTGACGACGGCCGACAGCCGGCCCACGACCGGGGTGACGACGTCGGGCACGCCGCCCAGCTCGCGCAGCTCGGCGGTGATCAGCCGGGTGCGCTCGGCGGCGTTGTCGGCGTTCTGGGTGAGCTCGCGGCGCACGGCGTCGGTGCGGGCCTGGGTCACCCGGGTGCGGGCGACCTGCTCCTCGGTCTGGGAGAGCAGGACCAGCGCGCGGAGCTGGTTGACGATCTTGGCGTGGTCGGTCACGACGGGGGAACTCCAGACATCGGGGATGACCTGACGTCTCGGTCATGCCCCGCACCCCGCGCCTGCTAACTCCTGCAAGCGGATTGCTAGCGGTGAGGTGCGTCACGCCGTGCCGGCCCGGCCGGGGCCGGCACGGCCGGGGCCGGCACGGCGGTGGGTCAGCGGGCCGGGGCGGCCGGGGGCACCGGCGGACGGCGGCGCGTCTGCAGCCGCAGCACCGGCTGGGTCAGCTGCGCCAGCGCGGCACAGCGGGGGCACACCGGGCCGGGGTGGGCCTCGGCGGCGCAGGTGTCACAGGGCACGCGGGTCTCCTCGTACGCGCGAGTCCGTCCGGACCCGGGGAGTCAGGACCCTGCCACCCGGGGACGGCGTCGCCGTGCCGCGTGGGGCGGGTGGGACGACTCGTCAGCGATCCGTCACCTGGTCGCCGGAGCCGGTGTCCAGCGCGGGCGCCGTCGCACGACCGCGGTGGCGACCGGGCGGGACGCGGGCGCGCAGGTGCAGGCCTGGCCGGCGGAGGGGGACGAGGAGCACATCGGACCTCCCGGGGACGGTGGCCGCCGAGAGTGGCAGCCGCCACCGCTCCGTGGGGGTCTCGGCACGCTCCGGAGTCCGGATGTCACCCGATCGACCCGCGCCGTTCCCCCGTCCGGCGCCCGGTGTCGACCTGCTGCTGCCTCGGGGCCCGGGAGGCAGCCGCAGGTCGACAGGGGGCGGCGTGGACCGCCGCGGGTCAGGCGGCGCCGAGGGACCGCCAGTAGGCGTTGAGCGCGCCGTTGGTCTTGACGAACCAGACGATCGGGCCGACCAGGATGAACACGCCGGGCAGGTACCACAGCCCCGTGGCGCCGCTGACCGGCTTGGCCCGGCCCGCGCGCTCGTAGAGGGCGCCGACCTCGCTGCTGGTGACGAACGGCGAGACGAACCCGAGGAAGAGGGCGATCACCAGGGCCAGGCCGCCGCCCAGGCCGTTGCCGGTGTGCCGCTTCATCTCCTCGTGGACCGAGTAGTACCAGACGAGGGAGTAGATCCCGAGGGTCACGATCGTCAGCAGGATCGCGACGCCGGTGCCGCGCACCCGGCCGATCGGGCCGGACGGCGGGAAGTGCGCCCCGGCCGGGACCGGCGGCATCGGCTGCCCCGCCCAGCCCGGCGCCTGGCCGTAGGGCGCCTGGCCGTAGGGCGTCTGGCCGTAGGACGCGTACGGCGCGGCGCCGGGCTGCTGCGCGGACGCATCCTGGTACGGAGAGGTGGTCATCGGTCCCCCGCTTCGACTGGGCCGGCGGACGGTCCGCCGGCGCGCAGGAAGCTAGGCCGCGACCGGGCTCGTCGGGGGCACGCGCATCGCGACACCACCCGACCGGCACCCGCCGCCCCCGTCGTCCCACCGGCCACGCCCGTGCGGCGGGCGCGGGCTCAGCCGGCGAGCAGCTCCGCCAGCCGGTCGAGGTAGGGCACCTGCCCCTTCACGAGCTTCGCGCGGGCCTCGTCGAGGCCGAACCAGGCCGCACGGTCGACCTCGGGGAAGTGCTGCACCCGCCCCGACCGCGGCGGCCACTCCAGCGGGAAGGTGCCGCTGACGACCGCCGCGGCGTCCAGGTCGCCCTCGCCGGCCCACACGGTGAGCACCTTGGCGCCCGCCCGCAGCTCCCCGAGCGGGGTCAAGGACGTCGCCGGCACGGGGCTGCCGAGCTCCTCCTCGAACTCCCGGCGGGCGGCCGCGAGCGCGTCCTCGGCGTCGTCGTGCTCGCCCTTGGGGATCGACCAGGCGCCGTCGTCCTTCCGGGCCCAGAACGGCCCGCCCATGTGGCCGAGCAGCACCTCGGGGGCGCCGCCGGGGCCGCGCCGGTACAGCAGGATCCCCGCGCTCCGTCTCGGCACCCGGCCACCCTCGCACGGCGGCTCAGCCGCAGTCGCCGCCCTGGTGGCCGTGCCCGTGGCCGTTGCCCCGCCCCGGCTTGTCCCGGCAGGGATCGGCGGGCGGCTCCGGCGCCGGGGGCTCGGCGGACGGCGGCGCGGGCGCCGGGGTCGTCGCCACGGGCACCGGCGCCGGGAGGACCTCGGCCGGCGGCGGCGCGGCCGCCTCCACCGGCTCCGGCGACGGCGCGGCGGACGACGGCGGCACCGACGACGGCGCGGCCGACGGCGGCACCGCGGTCGGACCGGCCGACGGCGAGGGACGGGCCACCGGCGGCGCGTCGACGGGGTCCCCGCCCCGGACCGCCGGCGCGACCAGCGCCGCCAGCCCCGCCACCGCCAGCACCAGCGCGAGCGCCCCGGCGACCACCCAGCGGCGGCGCAGCGCGGAGCGGGCGGCGTGCCGCGAGCGGCTGGGCAGCACGTCGGTGTCGCCGAGGTCCAGCGCGGCGTCGAGGGCGCCCAGGGCGTCGAGGGTGTCCAGGGACGAGGGGAGGCGGCCGGTGTGCATCCGGGCGAACCTACGCACGCGGCGGCGCGCAGCCCGGTCCGCGACCCGCCCCGCCGTCCCCCGTGTCACTCCTGTCCCGGCGGGTGCCGGGACGGCGCCTCCCGAGGGGGGACACCCGGGAGGCGCCGTCGTCTAGGCGGGGCGCTGCAGGTGGGGCAGCGCCTCGGTGAGGTCCACGACGTCGGCGTACTTGGCGTCGAGGTCGGCGAGGTTGTTCTCGTGCAGGGCGGGGCTGCGGTCGGCGCAGGCCTGGCGGACCACCTGCGGGCGGAACCCGGAGTTGAGCGCGTCCATCGCGGTGGCCCGGACGCAGCCGGAGGTGGAGACGCCGGCGACCACGACGGTGTCCACGCCGAGGCCGGCCAGGGTCGGCGCGAGCGTGGTCCCGAAGAAGGCCGAGGCGTACTGCTTGACCACCACCGGCTCCCCGGGACCCGCCTCCAGCGTCAGCTCGCCCCACTCCCCCGGCGCGTCCTCGGCGAAGGCGGCCAGCGCCGGCACCTTCCGCACGAACAGCCCGCCGTCGGCCAGGCCCCGGGCGTAGCGGACCGCCGTCCACACCACCGGGTGCCCGCCGGCGCGGGCGGCGTCGACCAGCGCCCCGGCGGCCTCGACCGCCGGGCCCGGGTCGGGCAGGGCGAACGGCCCACCCGGCTCGGTGTAGGCCCGGCACAGGTCGACGACGACCACGGCCGGGCGGGCGCCCCAGCCCAGCCGCCCGGAGAACGCCGTCCCGTGCGGGCCGGGCTCGGGAACGCTCACCCGGCCGCCCACACCGGGCGCTTGGGGGCCGGCAGCCCGGTCTCCTCCTCGCAGCGGGCGAGCAGCTCCTCGATCGGCGGCCCCATGTCGAACACCGGCAGCTCGGCCGGCCGGTCGGCGCGCATGGTGTCGCGCAGCGTCTCGGTGGCCTCGGCGTCGACCTCGCCGTCCTCGGTGAGGCAGACGCCGTAGCGCTCGGCGCCCCGGGGCGTGACCAGCCCGCGCCGGACCTCCCGCGCGACGAGCTCCGGGTCGCGCTGCAGCGGGTCGCCCCACCCGCCGCCGCCCCAGGTGACGAAGTGCAGGACGTCGCCGGGGCGCACCGGCACGCCGTGGCACTTGCTCGGCAGCACCTCCCGGGTGCCGTCGGCCCGGTCGATCCACTTGCGGCCGCGCGCGCCGGGCTCGCCGCCGTTGACGCCCCACGGGTAGGTCAGCCAGCGGTCGTCGTGGATGGCGATCTCGCCGGGTTCCTCGAACACGTAGGCGACGTCGACGCCGTTGCCGCCGCGGTGCAGCCCGGCGCCGCCGGTGTCGGCGACGGTCTCCCACGTCTCGATCCGCAGCGGGTAGTAGGACTCGAGGTACTCGCAGGGGATGTTGACGAAGCTCGGCCACAGCGAGTGCCCGTCGGGCCCGTCCCCGAGCGGCCGCCCGGGGATGCCGCCGAACCCGATCGAGTACAGCTGGAACCACTCGCCCTTGCGCTCTCCGGACGAGTAGTGGCCGGAGTACATGAAGTGCGGCGAGGAGGAGAAGCCGGCCGCGTTGAGCAGCGCCGGGTTGGTCTGCCCGAGCAGCCCGCCGAACAGGTCGAACACCCGCCCGATGCCGTGGTTGCGGCCGTTGAGCGCCGCCGGGTGCTCCGGCTTCCAGTACGACCCGTCCGGGATGGTGACGTCGATCAGCGGGTAGAAGCCGTCGTTCCACAGGATCTGCGGGTCGGCGACGGTGATCATGTAGATCCCGAAGAACATCCGGGTCAGGTTCTCGTTGATGTAGTAGTTGATCGGCCCGGCCGCCTGCGGCGAGGAGCCGGTGAAGTCCAGGTGCACCTTCTCGCCGGTGCGGGTCAGCGACAGCTTGAGCTCGTAGGGGCCGTTGCCGACGCCGTCGTCGCAGATGTAGTCGGTGAAGGAGAGCGTGCGGCCCTCCTCGAACACCATCTGCAGCAGCACCTTCATGGCGTCGTGGTTGCGCTGCAGCAGCGCGTCGAGCGCCGACAGGTAGGTGGCCGTGCCGAACCGCTGGCACATCTCCACCACCCGCCGCGCGGCGGTGCGGCACGCGGCGACCAGGCCGTTGAGGTCGGCGCGGTTCCAGTCGGGCATGCGGACCTGGTTGAGGATGATCCGCAGCGCGTCGTCGTTGAGCACGCCCCTGCGGTAGAGCTTGAAGGGCGGGATGACCACGCCCTCCTCGTAGATGGTGCGGGCGTCGGTGGGCATCGACGACGGCGTCTTGCCGCCCACGTCGGACATGTGCCCGAACATCGACGCCCAGCCCACGACCCGGCCCTCGTGGAACACCGGCATGACCAGCAGCCAGTCGTTGGCGTGGCTGATCGCCGCGCCGCAGGCGTAGGGGTCGCTGGTCAGCAGGACGTCGCCCTCCTCGACGGTGTCGTCGAACCCGTCGAGGAAGTCGGGGATGGACAGGCCGAACTGGCCGACGACCATCTTCCCGCTCGGGTCGCCGATCAGCGGGAACTCGTCGTGCTGCTCGCGGATGCCGGGCGAGAGCGCGGTGCGGAAGAGCACCTCGTCCATCTCGTAGCGGGCGTTGCGCAGCCCGTTCTCGATCAGGTCGAGGGTGACCGGGTCGACGTCGACCCGCTCCACCTCGCCGGTGGCGGTCTCGATGATCCGGGCCATGCTCACGCCTCCGCGTCGTCGGTCAGGGGGGTGATCAGGAGGGAACCCGAGGCGTGCACCGCGGCCGCGTGCCCGGGCAGGACGAGGGTGGTGGAGTCCATCTCGGTGACGATCGCCGGGCCGCGCACCACGTCCCCGGCCCGCAGCCGCGCCCGGTCGTAGACCGCGGCGGTCACCTGCTCCCCGCCGACGTGCACCGGCGCCTCGGTGACCAGCGCCGACTTCGGGTCGCCGTCGCCCTCCTCCAGCTGCACCGGGGCGACGTCGGGGCGCGGGCCGGTGACGGTGGCCCGGGCGTTGACCAGCTCGTGGTCGACGTCGAGGAGGAAGGAGAACAGCCGGTCGTGCTCGGCGTCGAAGGCCTTCCCCAGCTCGGCCAGCGCACCGTCGCCGTCGAGCCAGGCGGGGTCGACCTCCACGGGGATCTCGAAGCCCTGCCCGTGGTACCGGACGTCGACCTGGAAGCCGACCCGCTGGTCGGCCCGCGCCAGGCCCTGGGCGGCCAGCCGCTCGCCGGCCTCGTCGGCGAGCTCGCGCAGGATCTGCCGGAGCTCGCCGTCGGTGAGCTGGCCGAAGCGGCGCAGCACCGTGCGGGCGGACTCGTCGCGCCGGCTGGTGGTGGCGTCGCCGAGCGCGCACAGCAGCCCGGGCCCGGGCGGGATGATCACCGGCCACGCCCCGGTGAGCCTCCCCAGCGCGTTGGCGTGCAGCGGGCCGGCGCCGCCGAAGGCGACCAGCGCGAAGTCGCGCGGGTCGAAGCCCTGTTGCACCGACACCAGCCGCAGCCCGCCGAGCATGTTCTCGTTGACGATGTCGACGATGCCCGCGGCCGCGGCCTCCGGGGAGTCCAGCCCCATGGCCTCGGCGACCTTGCCGACCGCCGCGCGCGCGGCCTCGACGTCGAGGGTGATCTCCCCGCCGGCCAGCGCCGAGGGCAGGTAGCCCAGGACGACGTTGGCGTCGGTGACCGTGGGCTCCACCCCGCCCTTGCCGTAGGCGGCCGGACCGGGGTCGGCGCCGGCCGACTGCGGGCCGACCCGCAGCGCGCGGGTCAGCTCGGGCACGTGCGCGATGGAGCCGCCGCCGGCGCCGACGGTGCGGACGTCGACGCTGGAGGCCCGCACCGACAGGTCGCCGACCTTGGTCTCGCGGCCGATGCGCGGGAACAGGTCGCGCACCAGCGCCACGTCGGTGGAGGTGCCGCCCATGTCGAAGGTGATCAGGTCGCGGTGGCCGCACTGCTCGGCCACCCACACCGCGCCGGTCACCCCGCCGGCCGGGCCGGACAGCAGCATGGTCACCGGCGCGGCGACCGCGGCGTCGGCGGACTGCAGGCCGCCGTCGCTGCGCAGGATCGACAGCTCGCAGGCCACCCCGCCCTCGCGCAGCCCGTTCGAGAGGTGGCGGACGTACTTGTCCACCTGCGGCTGCACGTAGCCGTTGGCGACGGTGGTCAGCGTGCGCTCGTACTCGCGCAGCTCGGGGAGCACGTCGGAGGACAGCGACACCGGGACGCCGGGCAGCACCTCGCCGGCGATCTCGCGGATGCGGCGCTCGTGCGTCGCGTCGGCGAAGGAGTTGACCAGGCTGACGGCGAGGGCCTGCACGCCGCGGCCGGCCAGGTGCTGCAGCCGCGCGCGGACGTCGGCCTCGTCGAGCGGGCGGACCACCGACCCGTCGCTGGCGATGCGCTCGGCGACCTCGACGGTGTCCTCGAGGTCGGCCAGCGGCTCGGGCTTGGGCCAGATGATCCAGCCGGCCAGCCCGCCGGGGACGAAGGAGCGGGCGATCTGCAGCACCTGGCGGAACCCGCGGGTGGTGACCAGGCCGACGCGGGCGCCCTTGCCCTCGAGGATCGCGTTGGTCGCGACCGTGGTGCCGTGCAGCACCTGCGCCACCTCGCCCAGCGAGATGCCGGCGTCGGCGCACACCTTGCCGATGCCGGTGAGCACCCCGACCGCCTGGTCGGCCGGGGTCGAGGCGGTCTTGGCGCGCCACGTCGCGCCGCTGTCCTCGTCCACGAGCAGGACGTCGGTGAAGGTGCCCCCGACGTCGACTCCGAGCCGGTAGCTCATGCGGTCTCCTCCTGGCGGATCGCGGTGGCGGTCATCTGCAGCCGGGCCGCGCGGACCATGACGGCGCGGGCGTTGGCGATGTGCGAGGTCATGACGGCGCGGGCCCACGCGGGGTCGCCGGCGCGCAGCGCGGCGACGATCTCGCTGTGGTGCGCCAGGCTGCGGCGCAGCGACGCCTCGTCGTAGGTGAGGAAGTTGCGCCGCACGATCGGCGGGTGGATGGCCGCGGCGAGCGCGGCGGCCAGCGCGGGCTGCGCGGCGAGGGCCACCAGCCGGTCGTGGAAGGCGCGGTTGAGCGGCACCAGCGCGTCGAGGTCCTGGTCCGGCCCGGGCGCGCCGACCTCGTGCATGCGCCGGGCCAGGCCGTCGAGCTCCTCGACGTCGGCCGGGCGGGCCCGCGGGACGGCGTGCGCGGTCAGCTGCGGCTCGAGCACCGACCGCAGGTCGAACACGCCCTCGAGCTCGGCGACGGTCCAGGTGGCCACCCGGGCACCGCGGTTGGGCACCACCTCGACCAGGCCCTCGGCGGCCAGCCGGGACAGCGCCTCGCGCACCGGCGTCCGGCTGACCCCTAGCCGCTCGGCCAGCTCGACCTCGCCGAGCCGCGCACCGGGCGCCAGCTCCCCGCCCATGATCAGCTCGCGCAGGGTCGACAGCGCCCGCTCCGCGGACGTCTGTGCACGTGTCACCCGTCACACCTCCCTGGCGATTGCATGCAAGGTAGGGGCGCCCCGGTCGGTGCACAAGGGCCGCGAAACAGACTGCCGTGTTCCGTTTCGGTCGTTGCCGTGCACGTCACGGGGGGTGCAGACTGCTCCCGACCCGGAGAGGGCCCGACCAGGGTCTGTATGCAACCGAGGGGGCACCGTGGGTGATCTGCTGGGGAACGGCCCGGCGCCGCGGGCGCGGCTGCGCGAGCTGCTCGCCGGGCCGGGGCCGCTGGTCGCGCCGGGCGCCTACGACGCGCTGTCGGCCCGGCTGGTGGAGCAGGCCGGCTTCGACGCCGTCTACATGACCGGCTTCGGGACGACGGCCTCGCTCATCGGCCGCCCCGACGTCGGCCTGCTCACCGGTGCGGAGATGGTCGACAACGCCCGCCGGATCGCCGCGGCCGTCGAGGTCCCGGTCATCGCCGACGCCGACACCGGCTACGGCAACGCGCTCAACGTCGTCCGCACGGTGCAGCTCTACGAGCAGGCGGGGGTGGCCGGGATCCAGCTCGAGGACCAGGTCATGCCCAAGAAGTGCGGGCACATGAGCGGCAAGGCGCTCATCGGCGCCGACGAGATGGTCGGCAAGATCCGCGCGGCGGTCGCCGCCCGCCGCGACCCCGACCTGGTGATCGTCGCCCGCACCGACGCGGTCGCCGTCAGCGGCACCGGCGACGCCCTGGAGCGGGCCCGGGCCTACGCCGACGCCGGCGCGGACCTGCTCTTCGTCGAGGCGCCCACCACCGAGGCCGACGTCGAGCGGGTGGCGACGGCGCTGGCCGGCGTGGCGCCGCTGGTGTTCAACTGGGCCGAGGGCGGCCGCACGCCCCCGCTGTCGCTGCAGCGGATGACCGAGCTGGGGTTCGCGCTGGTCATCTACCCCATCGGCACGCTGCTGGCGGCCACCGCGGGGATGCGCTCGCTGCTGGCGGCGCTGCGGGCACAGGGCGTCCCGCCGCTGGAGGGACTGCCCACCTTCGGCGAGTTCACCGACCTCGTCGGCCTGCCCGAGGTGCAGGACCTGGAGCAGCGCTTCAGCAGCTGAAGGCGCTTCCCATCGGCAGTCGTGGGAGGGCTCCGGACAACGTCTCGGCGCTCCTGTCACACCCGTCCCAGACGCTCGCGGCGATGACCGGACCGGTCCGTCCGGGCCGGTAGACAGAGCGCCGTGAGCACCACCGACGCCCGGCCGCATCCGCACGACGGTGCCCCCCGGGTGGCCGTGGCGATCACCGCCACGAGCACCCCGGTGCTCTCCCACGCCCTCGCCCACAACCGCGTCCCGGTCGTCTCCCGGCTGGCGTTCGCCACCCACGGCGCGGCGGTGTCCGGCGCGCTCGTCCGCATCGGGGTGCGCGACGCCGAGGGACCGATCGGGCGCCCGGTGGAGCTCACCGTCGACCTCGACGCCGACGCGACGACGGTGCTCAGCGACGTGGACCTCGTCGTGGACGCCGCGGCGGTGCTGCAGATCGAGGAGCAGCGGCCCGGCGTCATCGAGATCGACGTGACCGTCGACGGCGCCGACGTCGGCGGCACGGCCGTCCCGGTGCAGGTGCTCGCCGCCGGCCAGTGGCTGGCCGCCCCCCTGCCCCTGGCGCTGGAGATGCTCGCCGCGCACGTGCTGCCCAACCACCCGGCGGTCGGTCCGCTGCTGGAGGAGTCCGCCGCGCTGCTCGGGGAGCGCACCGGCGATCCCTCGCTGGAGGGCTGCGCGGCCGGCCCGGAGCGGGTCGACGCGGTCGTCGCCGCGGTCGCCGCCGCGGTGCGCGCCCGCGGCGTCCGGTACGGCGAGGCGGCCGCGGACTGGGCGCACATCGCGCAGAAGGTGCGCACCCCCGGCGACGTCCTCGACGGGCGGGTCGGCACCCCGCTGGACACCACCGTCGTGCTGGCCGCCGCGCTCGAGGCCGCCGGGATCCGCACCCTGCTGTGGCTGACGGAAGGGCACGCGTTCCTCGGCTACTGGCGGGAGGAGCGCAGCGCGGAGAGCGCCGCCACCACCGACGTCGCGCCGCTGGCCGACCTCGTCGACCTCGGCCTGGTGCGGCTGGTGGAGACGACGCTGCTGACCAGCCGCGAGCCGGCCGACCCCGACGCCGAGCAGCTGCACCGCGCCGCCCGCGACGCGTGGCTGGCCGGCGGCCCGGACCGGGTGCTGGGCGTCACCGACGTCCACCGCGCCCGCCGCGACGGCATCCTGCCGCTGCCGGCCCGCACCCGCGGCCCCGGCGGGGCGCTGCAGGTGGTCGAGTACCGCCCGCCCGCCGCGCACCCGGCCGGCCGCCACGCCGCCCCCGCCCCCGGCGCGCCGGCCGGCGTGCCGTCGCGGGTGCGGCAGTGGCAGGACGACCTGCTCGACCCCGCGGCGCGCGACCGGCTGCTCGACCTCCCCGAGGGCGCGGGCCTGCCGCTGGTCGTGCCCGGCCTCTACCTCGCCACCCTCACCGAGCTGCTCGCCGAGGAGGGCGGGGTCTCGCTGCTGCCCAGCGACCGGCTCACGGACTCCGACGAGGAGGGCGTGTCCTCGGCCCGCGGGTTGCCGGTCGGCGTGCTCGGCGAGGTGCTGCACGAGCGGCGCGCCGTGCACGCCGACGTCACCGACGGCGGCTACCTGCCGCGGCTGCGCGGGCTCGCGCACCGGGCGCGCACCACCCGCGACGAGACCGGCGCCGGCGACCTGCACCTCGCCGTCGGCACCCTGGCGTGGGAGCACGACGGACGGCGGCTGCGCTCGCCGCTGGTCCTGCTGCCGGTGGTCCTCTCCCCCGACGGCGACGGCGACGGCTACCGGCTGACCGCCGACCCCGCCGCCGGCGCCCACCCGAACGGGCTGCTGCTCGACGAGCTGCGCCGGGCGCACGGCCTGACCGTCCCCGGGCTCGACCCCGAGGACGGCACGGACGTCGACGGCGTGCTCGACGCGGTCCGGCAGTCGCTGGCCGAGGCGGGCCTGCCCTCCCGCGTCGAGGCCACCGCCGACCTCGCCCTGCTGCGGCCGGCGGCGCACCGCCGGTGGCGCGACCTGGACGCGTCGTGGGCCGAGCTGACGGCCGCACCGCTGGCCGACCACCTGGCGCGCGCGACCGCCGCACCGTTCCGCGACCCGGTACCGGCCGCGGCGGTCGACGTCGACCTCGACGAGCTCGCCGCCCGGTGCCCGCTGCCCAGCGACTCCTCCCAGCTGCGCGCCGTCGCCGAGGGGGTGGCCGGCCGCACGTTCGTGCTCGAGGGCGCGCCGGGCACCGGCAAGTCGCAGACCGTCGTCAACCTGGTCGCCCGCGCCGTCGCCGAGGGGAAGCGGGTGCTGGTCGTGGCCGCGAAGCGGGCCGCGCTCGACGTCGTCGCCCGCCGGCTGGAGGCGGCCGGCCTGGGCGGGGCCACCCTGCCGCTGCACGACGGGCGCGCCCACCCCGCCGAGGTGCGCGCCCGCGTCCTCGCCGCGCTCGACGACGCCCCGCGGGACCCGGAGGACGAGGGTGCGGCCGCGGACCTCGCCGACCTGCGCGCGGCCCGCCGCACCCTGGCCCGCTACGCCGACCGGCTGCACGCCCCCAACGCCGCGGGCCTGTCCTGCTACTCGGCGCGGACCGCGCAGCTCGCCCTCGGCGACGGCGTCCCGCCGCTGTCCCTGCCACCGGCCTTCGCCGCCGCCGCGCCCGCGCAGACGATGGCCGCGGTGCGCCGCGCGCTGGCGCTGCTGCCCGACGTCGCCGACCTCGTCCGCCCCTCGCCGCGGCACCCGTGGGCCTTCGTCGACACCGCCGACGTCGACCTGCGCGCCGCGCACGCCGCCGCCTCCGCCGTCGACGCCGCCATGCGCGCGCTGCCGGCCGAGGAGCACCTGGCGCGGGCGCTGCGCGAGGTGCGCACCCCCGCCGACCTCGACGACCTCGCCCACCTGCTCGCCGGCCCGCCGGTGGGCCTCGACGTCCTCGACGAGGTGCCGACCGCGCGCTGGACCGCGGCGACGACGGCGGTGCTCGCCGAGGTCGCCGCGTTCACCTCCGCCGTCCACCCCGGCCTCGAGCTGGCCGGTCCGGAGGCGCTGGCGCTGCCGCTCGCCGACCTCTACGTCGCCGCGCAGACCGCGCAGGCCGCCCGCACCTGGGCCCGCCGGCAGGGGCTGCGCGCGGTGCGGGACCAGCTGGCGCCGGCGCTGCGCCCGGGCGTGACGGTGAAGCTCGGCGACGTCCCGGAGCTGACCGCGTCGCTGTGGCGGCTGCAGACCGCCGCCGCGGGCCTCGCCGCGCGCGCCGCGGTGATCCCCGGGCTGTCGGTGCCGGCGGGGTGGAACCCGCTGCTGGACCCCACGGTCCTCGACGGGCAGGTGGCGTGGCTGCGGCGGGCCGGCGCGGTCGTCGACAGCGCCCGCGGCTTCGCCGTCGCCCTGCGCCGCCACGTCGTCGCCCGGCCCGGCACCGACGCCGCGGCCGCGACGGCCGTGCGGCGGCTGCGCGACGAGCTCGACCGGCTGCTGCGCGTCTGCCGCAGCACCCCGGCGCGGCTGGCCGAGTGGTGCGGCGACGACGGCGTCCTGCTGCGCTGGGCGATGACCCGCCCCGAGCGCGGCGTCGAGCACAGCGGGCTGATCTCGCTGCGGCGGTGGGCGGAGCTCCTCGACACCCTCGAACCGCTGCGCGCGGCCGGCCTGACCGAGGCCCGCGCCGCGCTGGTCAGCGGCCGGCTGCCCGCCGAGGACGCCACCCGCGCCCTCGAGCACGGCCTGGCCGCCGCCTCGGCGGCCGAGCGCCAGGCGGCCACCGGTCTCGACGCGTTCGACGAGGACGCGCACGACCGGGCCCTGGCCCGCCACACCGCTGCCGCCCGCGCGGTGCGCCACCACCTCGTCGCCGCGCTGCCCGCCGCCGTCGCGGCCCGCCGTCCCGAGGACGACGAGCGGGTCGCCGCCCTCCGGCACGCCCTCGACGAGTCACCGGGAGTGGCGACCCTGCTCGCCGAGCACGGCGACCTGGTCACCGCACTGCTGCCGTGCGTGCTGGCCGGCCCCGACGCGGTCGCCCGGTTCCTGCCGGCGCGGGCGGGCCTGTTCGACCTCGTGGTGGTCGAGGAGGCCTCCCAGCTGCGGGTCGCCGACGCCGTCGGCGCGCTGGGCCGGGCCCGCGCGGCCGTGGTCGTCGGCGACACCCGCCAGCTCCCCCCGGCGCCGCCGGCCGAGTCCGGTCCCGCGGCCGGCGAGGACGTGCCCGGGCTGCCGGGCACCGCCGTGGAGGACGCGGAGTCGATCCTGTCGGAGTGCCTGCGCGCGGGCGTGCCGCGGCACCGGCTGTCCTGGCACTACCGCAGCCGCGACGAGTCGCTGTTCGCGTTCAGCAACGCCCACTACTACGGCAACCGGCTCTCCTCCTTCCCCGCGCCCACGGCCGGGCGGGCCTCGGCCGACGTCGGCGGGCACGGGATCTCGCTGGTCCGCGTGCAGGGCACCTTCCACCGCACCGGCGCCGGCCGGCTGCTGCGCACCAACCCGATGGAGGCCAAGGCCGTCGTCGCGGAGATCCGCCGCCGCCTCGACGCCGACCCGGACGCGGTGCCCTCGATCGGCGTGGTCACCTTCACCACCCAGCAGCGGGCCTACGTCGAGTCGCTGCTGCGCGACGCCGGCGACGAGCGGCTGACCGCGGCGCTGGAGCGCACCGACGGCGAGGGCGTCTTCGTCAAGGACATCGAGGACGTCCAGGGCGACGAGCGCGACGTCGTGCTGCTGTCGACCGCCTACAGCGCCGACGACCGCGGCGTGCTGCCGCTGAACTTCGGCCCGCTCAACCGGGCCGGCGGCGAGCGGCGGCTCAACGTGGCGATCACCCGCGCCCGCCGGCAGGTCGTCGTCTTCACCTCCTTCGACCCCACCGCGCTGCGCGCCGAGCAGACCTCGTCGCTGGGCGTCAAGCACCTGCGTGCCTACCTCGACCTGGCCGCGCTGGGCACCGACGCGCTGCCGCGGGAAGCCCGGGCGCCGCGGGTCCCCGACCGGCACCGCGAGGAGATCGCCGCCGCGCTGCGGGAGCGCGGGCTGGGCGTGCGCACCGACGTCGGCCTGTCGGACTGCCGCGTCGACCTGGCGCTGGCGCGCGCCGACGCCCCGGAGACCCCGGTCGTGGCCGTGCTGCTCGACGGTCCGGGCTGGGCCCGTCGGCCCACCGTCGGGGACCGCGACGGCCTGCCCGCCGAGGTCCTCACCGGCGTGCTCGGCTGGCCCGCCGTCGAGCGGGTGTGGCTGCCCGCGTGGCTGCGCGACCGCGAGGCCGTGCTCGACCGGCTGGCCGCCGCGGTCGCCGCCGTGCCCGCGCCCGCCGCCGCTCCCCCGGCGCTGTCCGTGGTGGACGACGCGGTCGACGCCGAGCCCGAGCCCACGCCCGCCCCGGACCCGGCGCCGCGTGGGCCGGTGCTGCGGTCGGTGGCGTCGGCCGCCGTGGCCGCGCTGCCGGCGCCGCGCCCGCTGCCCGACCCGGCGACCGACGAGCCCGCCCCGGTGACCCCGCCGGTGACGCTGAGCGTGGTCCCGCCGGTGCCGGAGGTGCCGGAGGAGCCGCCGGCCGACGAGGTGGCCCCCGCGCCGGTCGAGCAGCGCTTCCGCGCCTGGGCGCCCAAGCCGGCCGGTGACCGCAAGGTCCTCGACGGCCTCGCCGACCCGCGCAACGCCCGGCTGGTCACCCGGGTGCTCGGCGCGGGGCTGCGCGCCGAGGGACCGGTGCACCGCGACCGGCTGGTCCGGCTGGCCGCCGGCGCGTTCGGCCTGACCCGGGTCGGCGAGGCCCGGCGCGACGCGCTGCTGGCGCTGCTGCCCGCGCACACCCTCGACGGCGACGTCGTCTGGCCGGCGGCGCTGGACCCGGCGACCTGGACCGTCTACCGCCGCCAGAGCGCCAGCAGCGTCCGGCCGCTGGAGCAGGTGCCGGCGCAGGAGGTCGGCAACGCGATGGTCGCGCTGGTCCGCGACTCGGGTGGCCTCGGCCGCGACGAGCTGTTCCTGCGCACCGCCGAGGTGTTCGGCTACCGCCGTCGGACGCCGTCGCTGGCCCCGCTGCTCACCGCGGCGCTCGACCGCGCGGCCGCCGCCGACCGGCTCACCGTGCACGACGACGGCCGGGTCACCTCCTGAGGAAGGACCCTCCTGTCCCCGCCACTCGCACGCTGGCGGCGGGCCCCTGCAGGAGGGCCGCCGCGGACGGGGGGGGGGGGGGGGGGGGGGGGGGGGGGGGGGGGGGGGGGGGGGGGGGGGGGCGGGGGGGGGCGCGGGGGGGGGGCTGGTGCCCACCAACCACCCGCAAC
>NZ_JBJGYP010000015.1:0-136344 GCF_054050055.1 Geodermatophilus sp. SYSU D00814 | reverse complement strand
GGCCGGGGGCCCCCCCTTTTGGGGACCCCAGCCCCGGGGCCCCCGCCCCGGGGGGGGGGCGGGGCGGCCCCCCGCCGCACGATCAGGTCACCTGATCATCGCCCGGGCGGCGCGGGCGGGCGGGGCGTCGGCTCCTACACTCCGGGGCATGTTGCGCTGGCTGACCGCCGGTGAGTCGCACGGCCAGCAGCTCACCGCCGTCCTCGAGGGACTGCCCGCCGGCGTGCGGGTGCAGACCGCCGACCTCGACGTCGACCTCGCCCGCCGCCGCCTGGGCCACGGCCGCGGCGCGCGGATGTCCTTCGAGCAGGACGAGGTCACCCTCACCGGCGGCGTCCGGCACGGCCTGACCATGGGCGGCCCGATCGCGGTGCAGGTGGGCAACACCGAGTGGCCCAAGTGGACGACGGTCATGTCGCCGGACCCGGTCGACCCCGAGGTGCTCGAGGGCCAGGCGCGCAACGCCCCGCTGACCCGCCCGCGGCCCGGCCACGCCGACCTCGCCGGCATGCAGAAGTACGGCTTCGACGACGCCCGCCCGGTGCTCGAGCGCGCCAGCGCCCGCGAGACCGCCGCCCGCGTCGCCCTCGGCACGATCGCGCGGGCGTTCCTCCGCCAGGCGCTCGGCGTCGAGGTGGTCAGCCACGTCGTCGCGATCGGCCCGGTCACCGTCCCCGACGGCGTCGTCCCCGGCCCGCAGGACAACCCGCGCATCGACGAGGACCCGGTGCGCTGCGCCGACCCGGCCACCAGCCCGGTCATGGTCGCCGAGGTCGACGACGCCCGGAAGAACGGTGACACCCTCGGCGGCGTCGTCGAGGTCGTCGTCCACGGCCTGCCCCCGGGCCTGGGCAGCCACGTGCACTGGGACCGCCGCCTGGACTCCCGGCTGGCCGCCGCGCTCATGGGCGTGCAGTCGGTCAAGGCCGTCGAGGTCGGCGACGGGCTGGAGACCGCCCGCCGCCGCGGCTCGGTCGCCCACGACGAGATCGTCAGCGCCGACGGCCGGTTGCGGCGGGTCACCGACCGCGCCGGCGGCATCGAGGGCGGCATGACCACCGGCGAGGTGCTGCGGGTCCGTGCGGCGATGAAGCCGATCTCCACCGTGCCGCGGGCGCTGGCCACCGTCGACGTCGCCACCGGCGACGCGGCGGTCGCGATCAACCAGCGCAGCGACGCCTGCGCCGTGCCGCGCGGGTCGGTGGTGATGGAGGCGATGGTCGCCCTCGTGCTCGCCGACGCCGCGCTGGAGAAGTTCGGCGGCGACTCGGTGGCCGAGACCGCCCGCAACGCCCGCGCCTACCTCGACGCCCTCCCGTTCCGGTGAGCCGGCCCCTCCTCGTGCTCGTGGGCCCGCCCGCGTCGGGCAAGACCACCGTCGGCACGGCGGTCGCCGCCGCGCTCGGCGTGCCCTTCCGCGACACCGACGCCGACGTGGAGGCCCGGGCCGGCACCACCGTCGCCGACCTGTTCGTCACGCACGGCGAGCCGCACTTCCGCGCGCTGGAGGAGGCCGCCGTGGCGGCGGCCCTGACCGGGCACGACGGCGTGCTGGCCCTCGGCGGCGGCGCGGTGCTCAGCGCGGCCAGCCGCGAGCTGCTCGTGGCCTACGGGCGGGACGGCGGCACCGTCGTCCACCTCGACGTCGACCTGCCCTCGGCCGCCAAGCGCGCCGGCCTGTCCCGCGACCGCCCGCTGCTGGCGGTCAACCCCCGCGCGATGCTGCGCACCCTGCTGGAGCAGCGCGCCCCGCTGTACGCCGAGGTGGCCACCGCGGTCGTCCCCACCGGCGGCCGCACCCCCGACGACGTCGTCGCCGACGTGCTGTCCGCGCTGCCCGCCGGGACCGCCCGGTGAGGCGGGTGACCGTCGCGGGGGAGGAGCCCTACGACGTCGTCATCGGCCCCGGCGCGCAGGCCGAACTGGGCCTGGTGCTGGCCGGCACGCCGAAGGCCGCCGTCGTGCACGCCCCGCCGCTGGCCGCCCTCGCCGGTGCCGCCGTCGAGACGCTGCAGACCGCCGGGGTGGCCGCCGAGGCCGTCGTCGTCCCCGACGGGGAGGCGGCCAAGACCGCCGCCGTCGCCGCCGCCGCGTGGGAGGAGTTCGGCCGGCTCGGGCTCACCCGCTCCGACGCCGTCGTCGGCGTCGGCGGGGGAGCGGTCACCGACCTCGCCGGGTTCCTCGCCGCCACCTGGGTGCGCGGCGTGCGCGTCGTGCACCTGCCTACCAGCGTCCTCGGCATGGTCGACGCCGCGGTGGGCGGCAAGACCGGCATCAACACCGGCGCGGGCAAGAACCTCGTCGGCGCGTTCCACCCGCCGGCCGGCGTGCTCGCCGACACCGACGTCCTCGCCGGGCTGCCCGAGGCGGAGTTCCGCGCCGGCATGGCCGAGGTCGTCAAGTGCGGCCTCATCGCCGACGGCACGATCCTCGACCTGCTCGAGGCCGACCCCACCGGCCGCCGCGACACCGAGGAGCTCGTCGAGCGCGCCGTCCGGGTGAAGGCCGACGCGGTGGGCCAGGACCTCTTCGACACCGGCGTCCGCGAGTTCCTCAACTACGGCCACACCCTCGGCCACGCCATCGAGCGCGTCGAGGACTTCGGCTGGCGGCACGGCGAGGCGGTCGCCGTCGGGCTGGTGTTCGCCGCCGAGCTCGGCGTGCAGTCCGGGCGGCTGTCGCGGGCCGAGGCCGACCGGCACCGCGACCTGCTCACCGCCATGGGCCTGCCCACCCGCTACGCCGGGGACTGGGCGGCGCTGCAGGCGGTGATGCGGGTGGACAAGAAGGCCCGCGGCGCGACGTTGCGCTTCGTCGTCCTCGACGGCCTCGGCGACCCGGGGATCCTCACCGACCCCGATCCCGCATGGCTCGACGCGGCGTGGGCCGCGGTCGCCGCGTGACCACCCGCCCCACCACCCCGACGGAGGCAGCGTGACCGTCCAGGTCCTCAACGGCCCCAACCTCGGCCGGCTCGGCACCCGCGAGCCCGAGGTCTACGGGACGACGACGTACGCGCAACTCGTCGAGCTGCTCGAGGACGCCGGGCGCGAGCTGGCCCTGGAGGTCCGCGTCCGGCAGACCGACGACGAGGCGGAGATGCTCCGCTGGATCCACGAGGCCACCGACGCCGGTGACCCCGTGGTGCTCAACCCGGCGGCCTGGTCGCACACCTCGGTCGCGCTGCACGACGCGCTCGCCGCGCTCGGCGCGCCGCTGGTGGAGGTGCACATCAGCAACGTCCACAAGCGCGAGCCGTTCCGGCACCACTCCTACGTGTCGGCGGTGGCCGACGGCGTCATCGCCGGCCTGGGCATCGAGGGCTACGTGCTGGCCCTGCAGTGGCTGTCCCTGCGGGGCGCGCGGTGAGCGGCAGCGGGGCGCAGCGGCGGGAGGCGCAGCGGCGCGAGCGGCTGCGGGCGACGGCGGCCGAGCGCGGCCTGGACGCCGTGCTGGTCACGAACCTCCTCAACGTGCGCTACCTGACCGGCTTCACCGGCTCCAACGGCGCGCTGCTGCTGCGCACCGACGGCGGCGACGTCCTCGGCACCGACGGCCGCTACACCACCCAGGCCGGCACCCAGGTGCCCGACGTCGAGCTGCTCGTCGACCGCGCCACCGTGCCGGCGCTCGCCCAGGAGGCGGTGCGGCGCGGCGCCGGGCGGCTCGGCTACGAGAGCCACGAGGTCACCGTCGACGGGCACGCCCAGCTGCAGCGGGTGCTCACCGACGCCGCCGCCGGCGGCACGGTGCCCGAGCTGGTGTCGGTGCAGCGGGCGGTGGAGGCGCTGCGCGCGGTCAAGGACGACGACGAGGTCGACGCCCTGCGGCGGGCCTGCGCGGTCGCCGACCAGGCGCTGGCCGAGCTCGCCGCCGAGGGCGCGCTGAGGCCCGGGCGCACCGAGCTCGAGGTCGGCCGGGAGCTCGACGCCCGGATGCTGACCCTGGGGGCCGAGGCGCCGTCGTTCGAGACGATCGTGGCCACCGGCGCCAACTCGGCGATCCCGCACCACCGCCCCGACCGCACGGTGCTGGCCGGCGGCGACCTCCTCAAGCTGGACTTCGGCGCGACCGTCGACGGCTACCACTCGGACATGACCCGCACGCTGGTCCTCGGGCACGCCGCCGACTGGCAGCGCGAGATCCACGCCCTGGTGGCCGAGGCGCAGGCGGCCGGGCGGGCGGCGCTGGCCGTCGGTGCCGACGTCGTCGCCGTCGACGCCGCCGCCCGCGACGTGATCGCCGCCGCCGGGCACGCCGAGCACTTCACGCACGGCCTCGGCCACGGCGTGGGCCTGGAGATCCACGAGGCACCGGGCATCGGCCCGCTCGGCGCGGGTAGGCTGACCGCCGGCATGGCCGTCACCGTGGAGCCGGGGGTCTACCTCCCCGGCCACGGCGGTGTCCGGATCGAGGACACCCTCGTCGTCACCGGTGACGCGCCCGAACTGTTGACCCTCACGAGCAAGGAACTGCTGGTCCTCTAGATGGCTACCACCAACGACCTCAAGAACGGCATGGTCCTCAACCTCGACGGCCAGCTGTGGTCCGTCACCGAGTTCCAGCACGTCAAGCCCGGCAAGGGCGGTGCGTTCGTGCGCACCACGCTGAAGAACGTGCTCTCGGGCAAGGTCGTGGACCGCACCTTCAACGCCGGCACCAAGGTCGAGACGGCCACCGTCGACAAGCGGAACATGACCTACCTGTACAAGGACGGCGCCGACTTCGTCTTCATGGACGGCGAGACGTTCGACCAGATCCACGTGCCGGCCGAGACCGTCGGCAGCGGCGCGGACTACCTGCTGGAGAACACCGAGGCCGTCGTCGCCGTGCACGAGGGCACGCCGCTGTACGTGGAGCTCCCGGTGACCCTCGAGCTCGTCGTCGAGCACACCGACCCGGGCCTGCAGGGCGACCGCTCCACCGGCGGGACGAAGCCGGCCACCCTGGAGACCGGCGCGCAGATCCAGGTGCCGCTGTTCGTCAACACCGGCGACAAGCTCAAGGTGGACACCCGCGACGGCCGGTACCTCGGCCGCGCCAACTGACCCCGCATCCCGGCACCGCACCCCGGACCCGTCCGATGGCCGCCCGCACCAAGGCGCGCAAGCGCGCCGTCGACGTCCTCTACGCCGCCGACCTGCGGGGCGCCGACGCGCTGGAGCTGCTGCGCGAGCGCGTGGCGCTCGCCGACCCGCCGGTGCCCGACCACGCGGTCCGGCTGGTGGAGGGCGTCGCCGCGCACGCCCGGCGCATCGACGAGCTGATCGGGCAGCACGCCCGCGGCTGGTCGCTGGAGCGGCTGCCCGACGTCGACCGGGCGATCCTGCGGATGGCGGTCTTCGAGCTGCTGTGGGTCGACGACGTGCCCGACGCCGTCGTCATCGACGAGGCCGTGGAGCTCGCGCGGGCGCTGTCCACCGACGACTCGCCGGCCTACGTGAACGGCGTCCTCGGGGCCATCCTCGACGCCGAGGTGCCCACCTCCTCCTGAGCCCCGGGCAGGCCGCTCGAGCCGGCCTCCCCAGCAGGCTCAGCCGCGCACGCCGGCCTCGGCGGCGGCCAGCATCGCCGCCGCCCGGACCCCGGCGTTCAGCCGCCGCGCCCGGCGCAGCGCGGACCGCAGGTCGGCCGCCAGCAGGACCTCGGGGTCGGGCATCGGGACGGGCGGGGCGGTGCTCACGCAGGACTCCTCGGGGGCGCGGTGTCGGTGCCGCCGACGCTAGGTGCGCCCCCTGACAGTTCCCGGTGACCGGCCTGCGCCCTCGTCGTGTGCACGCGCCGCGGCCCGGGAGCCGTCCCGCGCGCGGGAGGTGCACGTACCGCGGCCGGCCGGGCCCGCGGACCGCGCTGCGTGCACGGACCGCGGACCCGACCGCCCCCGGACGCGACGAGGCCCGCCCCGGCAGCAGCCGGGACGGGCCTGGTGACGTGCTGGAACGGCCCCCTCGCAGGGGCCCGACGCGAGCTCGCGAGCGGTGGGGGGTGAGAGGGTCCTCCGTCAGCGGGGGGCGCGCCGGCGGTCCCAGGCGTCGTCCTCGTCGTCGGCGCCGGCGGCGCCGAGGCCGTCCATGCCGCCGGGGTTGAGCACGCCCCACTCGATGAGCCGGGTGGTCAGCTCGTCGGGGCTCATGTCGTAGATGATCGCCAGCGACTTGAGGTCCTCGGCGCGGATGGAGAGGACCTTGCCGTTGTAGTCGTGCCGCTGGGCCTGGATGGTCGAGGCGTAGCGGGCCAGCGGGCCGGCCTCGTCGGCGGGCAGCGAGCCCAGCGACTCGAGGTTCAGCACGATCTTGGTGGTGGACGTGACGGCCGAGGAGGGGCGCGGGTCGGGCAGCAGCTCGGAGACCGGCACGCCGTAGAAGACCGCCAGCTCCGAGAGGCGCTGCACGGTGACCGCCCGGTCACCGCGCTCGTAGGACCCGACGACGACGGCCTTCCAGCGGCCGTGCGACTTGTCCTCCACGCCCTGCAGGGAGAGGCCCTGCTGGTTGCGGATCGCCCGCAGCCGGGCACCGAGGGCCCGCGAGTAGTCCGTGCTCATCCGTGTCTGCTCACTGTCCGTCGTCGTGTGGAGGGCTCGGTCGTCACGCAGCGTACTGGTAACGCGGGAGTCACGACAGCACATCCCTCGTCCGTGCGCATCCTCGTCCACGCAGGGCCACCTGCGGCACCCCGGGGCGCGGCACGTTCACCCGACCGCGTGCAGTACGGTCGGCACCGGTCCGATCCGCTCCTTTAACGACCCGTCCCGTGAGGCGGGGAAGGAGGCCTGATGGCCGGCTCTCGCGAGCCTGCTGCGAGCCGCACGTCCACCGCCGGCGTCCTGCTCGCCCCCGCCGACGTCGCCCGTGTGGTCGACCGCATGGCGCACCAGCTGATCGAGAAGGCCGGCGACGCCCTCGCCGACCTCGTGCTGATCGGCATCCCCACCCGCGGCGCCCCGCTGGCCCGCCGCCTCGCCGCCCGCGTCGCCGCGTTCAGCGGCACGGCGGTCGACGTCGGCACCGTCGACATCACCCTCTACCGCGACGACCTGCGGCTGCGCGGCGTCCGGGCGCTGGAGGACACCCTCCTTCCGGCGCAGGGCATCGACGGCCGGCTGGTCGTCCTCGTCGACGACGTCCTGTTCTCCGGGCGCTCGGTGCGCGCGGCCCTGGACGCGCTGCGCGACCTCGGCCGCCCGCGGGCGGTCCAGCTCGCCGTCCTGGTCGACCGCGGCCACCGGGAGCTGCCGATCCGCGCCGACTACGTGGGCAAGAACGTGCCCACCGCGCGCACCCAGCAGGTGCGCGTCCACCTGACCGAGACCGACGGCGCCGACGAGGTGCTGGTGACGGAGGGGGAGGGCCAGTGAAGCGGCACCTGCTGGAGAGCGCCGACCTCGACCGCGACGACGCCACGCTGGTGCTCGACACCGCCGAGCAGATCGACCAGGCGCTGGCCGGCCGCGAGGTCAAGAAGCTGCCCACGCTGCGCGGCCGCACGGTGGTCAACCTCTTCTACGAGGACTCCACCCGCACCCGCATCTCCTTCGAGCTGGCGGCCAAGCGGCTGTCCGCCGACGTCATCAACTTCTCCGCCAAGGGCAGCAGCGTCTCCAAGGGCGAGAGCCTCAAGGACACCGCGCTCACCCTCGAGGCGATGGGCAGCGACGCGATCGTCGTCCGGCACGGCGCCTCCGGGGCGCCCCACCGGCTGGCGAACTGGGTGCGGGGCAGTGTGGTCAACGCCGGCGACGGCACCCACGAGCACCCCACCCAGGCGCTGCTGGACGCGTACACGATCCGCCGCCGGCTGGGCCGCCTCGACGGCGTCCGGGTGACGATCGTCGGCGACGTCCTGCACAGCCGGGTGGCCCGCTCCAACGTGTGGCTGCTGACGACGCTGGGCGCCGAGGTCACCCTCGTCGCCCCGCCGACGCTGCTGCCGGTGGGCGTGGACTCCTGGCCGGTGGAGGTCTCCTACGACCTCGACGCCGTGCTGCCCAAGGCCGACGCGGTGATGATGCTGCGGGTCCAGGCCGAGCGGATGAACGCCTCGTTCTTCCCCAGCGCCCGGGAGTACAGCCGCCGTTACGGCCTCGACGCGCTCCGGCTGGCCGCGCTGTCCGACGACGCGATCGTCATGCACCCCGGCCCGATGAACCGCGGCATGGAGATCGCCGCCGACGTCGCCGACTCGGTCCGCTCGACGATCGTCGAGCAGGTCGGCAACGGCGTCAGCGTGCGGATGGCCGTGCTGTACCTGCTCCTGGGAGGCAACGCGTGACCGTGCTCGTCAAGGGGGCGCGCGTCCTCGGCGGCGAGCCCGCCGACCTGCTGCTGAAGGACGGCCGGATCGCCGCGGTCGGCGAGCGGCTGAGCGCGACCGGCGCCACCGTCGTCGACGCCGACGGGCTGGTCGCCCTGCCCGGCCTGGTCGACCTGCACACCCACCTGCGCGAGCCCGGCCGCGAGGACGCCGAGACCGTGGAGACCGGCAGCCGTGCCGCGGCGCTGGGCGGGTTCACCGCGGTGCACGCCATGGCCAACACCGACCCGGTCGCCGACACCGCCGGGGTCGTCGAGCAGGTGTGGCGGCTGGGCCGGCAGGCCGGGCTGGTCGACGTCGTCCCGGTCGGGGCGGTGACCGTGGGCCTGCGCGGCGAGCGGCTGGCCGAGCTCGGCGCGATGGCCGACTCCGCCGCCCGGGTGCGGGTCTTCTCCGACGACGGGCACTGCGTCGCCGACCCCGCGCTCATGCGCCGCGCGCTGGAGTACGTGAAGGCCTTCGACGGCGTCGTCGCCCAGCACGCCGAGGAGCCGCGGCTGACCGCCGGCGCGCAGATGAACGAGGGCGACCGCTCGGCGCGGCTCGGGCTCACCGGCTGGCCGGCCGCCGCCGAGGAGGCGGTGATCGCCCGCGACGTGCTGCTGGCCCAGCACGTGGGCGCCCGGCTGCACGTCTGCCACGTGTCCACCGCCGGGTCGGTGGAGCTGCTGCGCTGGGCGAAGTCCCGCGGCGTGCAGGTGACCGCCGAGGTCACCCCGCACCACCTGCTGCTCACCGAGGCCTGCGCCGAGTCCTACGACCCGGTGTTCAAGGTCAACCCGCCGCTGCGCACCGAGGAGGACGTGCGGGCGCTGCGGGCCGGGCTGGCCGACGGCACGATCGACGCCGTCGCCACCGACCACGCCCCGCACGCGGTGGAGGACAAGGAGAGCGAGTGGGCGCAGGCCCGGCCCGGGATGCTCGGGCTGGAGCAGGCGCTGTCGGTCGTCGTCGAGACGCTGGTGGAGCCCGGCCTGCTGGACTGGGCCGGGGTCGCCGACCGCATGTCGGTCCGCCCGGCGGCCATCGGCCGCCTCGACGGGGCCGGGGACCGGGCGCACGGCCGCCCGCTGGCGCCCGGCGAGCCGGCGAACCTGCTGCTGGTCGACCCCGCCGCCCGGGTCGTCGTCGACCCGGCCGCGCTGGCCAGCCGCAGCCGCAACACCCCCTACGCCGGGCGTGAGCTGCCCGGCCGCGTGGTCGCGACGTTCCTGCGCGGCGAGGCGACGGTGCTCGACGGGAAGGCTGTGCGGTGACAGAGGCTGTGCTCGTCCTGGAGGACGGGCGGACGTTCCGCGGCGAGGCCTACGGGGCGGTCGGCACCACGGTCGGCGAGGCGGTGTTCGCCACCGGGATGACCGGCTACCAGGAGACGCTCACCGACCCCAGCTACGCCGGCCAGATCGTCACGATGACCGCGCCGCACATCGGCAACACCGGCGTCAACGGCGAGGACGACGAGAGCCGCCACATGTGGGTGGCCGGGTTCGTCGTCCGCGACCCCGCCCGCCGCCCGGCGAACTGGCGGGCCACCGGCACCCTCGACGACGAGCTCGCCGCGCAGGGCGTCGTCGGCATCAGCGGCGTCGACACCCGCGCACTGACCCGGCACCTGCGCGAGCGCGGCGCGATGCGGGCGGGCATCAGCAGCGAGTCGCTGGACGCCGACGCGCTGCTCACCGGGGTGCGCGCCGCCGAGAGCATGGTCGGCGCCGACCTCGCGCCGCAGGTGAGCACCCGCGCGCCCTACGTCGTGCCGGCGGTGGGGGAGCGGCGGTTCACCGTCGCCGCGCTCGACCTGGGCATCAAGACCGCCACCCCGCGGCACCTGGCCGCCCTCGGCGTCGAGACCCACGTGCTGCCCGCGACGGCGACCGCCGACGACCTGCTGCGGCACGGCACCGACGGCGTCTTCCTCTCCAACGGGCCCGGCGACCCCGCCGCGGCCGACTACGCGGTGGCCGCCGTGCGCGGCGTGCTCGACGCCGGCCGGCCGCTGTTCGGCATCTGCTTCGGCAACCAGCTGCTCGGCCGCGCGCTGGGCCTGGGCACCTACAAGCTGCGCTTCGGCCACCGGGGGCTCAACCAGCCGGTGCTCGACCGGGTCAGCGGCACCGTGCGGGTGACCAGCCACAACCACGGGTTCGCCGTCGACGCGCCGCTGGACCGGGCCACCGACACCCCCCACGGGCGGGTCGAGGTCAGCCACGTCGGCCTCAACGACGACGTCGTCGAGGGGCTGCGCTGCCTCGACGCGCCGGCGTTCAGCGTCCAGTTCCACCCCGAGTCCGCCGCGGGGCCGCACGACGCCGCGCCGCTGTTCGAGCGGTTCACCGACCTGATGGGGGAGGCCCGCTGATGCCCAGGAGAACCGACATCTCGCACGTCCTGGTCATCGGCTCCGGGCCGATCCTCATCGGGCAGGCCGCGGAGTTCGACTACTCCGGCACCCAGGCCTGCCGCGTGCTGCGCGCCGAGGGGCTGCGGGTCAGCCTGGTCAACAGCAACCCGGCGACGATCATGACCGACCCCGAGGTCGCCGACGCCACCTACGTCGAGCCGCTCACGCCGGAGTTCGTCGAGCGGGTCATCGCCCGGGAGCGCCCCGACGCGCTGCTGGCCACCCTCGGCGGGCAGACCGCGCTCAACATCGCCATCGGCCTGTACCAGAACGGCACGCTGGAGCGGTACGGCGTGCGGCTCATCGGCGCCGACGTCGACGCGATCAACCGCGGCGAGGACCGGCAGCTGTTCAAGGACATCGTCCGCGCGGTCGGCGCCGACACCCCGCGCTCGCGGGTCTGCTCGACCGTCGAGGAGGCCCTGGCCACCGCCGCCGACGTCGGCTACCCGGTGGTCGTCCGGCCGTCGTTCACGATGGGCGGGCTGGGCTCGGGCTTCGCCACCGACGAGCCGATGCTGCGCCGGATGGCCGGCCACGGCCTGACCGACTCCCCGGTGCACACCGTGCTCGTCGAGGAGTCGGTGCTCGGCTGGAAGGAGTACGAGCTCGAGCTCATGCGCGACCGCAGCGACAACGTGGTCGTCGTCTGCTCGATCGAGAACGTCGACGCCATGGGCGTGCACACCGGCGACTCGGTCACCGTCGCACCGGCCATGACCCTCACCGACGTCGAGTACCAGCGGATGCGCGACGTCGGCATCGCGGTGCTGCGCGAGGTCGGCGTCGACACCGGCGGCTGCAACATCCAGTTCGCCGTGAACCCGGCCGACGGGCGGCTGGTCGTCATCGAGATGAACCCGCGGGTGTCGCGGTCGAGCGCGCTGGCGTCGAAGGCGACCGGCTTCCCGATCGCGAAGATCGCCGCCAAGCTCGCGATCGGCTACACCCTCGACGAGATCACCAACGACATCACCGGCGTCACCCCGGCCAGCTTCGAGCCGGCGCTGGACTACGTCGTGGTGAAGATCCCGCGGTTCGCCTTCGAGAAGTTCCCCGGCGCGGACCCGCGGCTGACCACGACGATGAAGAGCGTCGGCGAGGTCATGGCGCTGGGCCGCAACTTCCCCGAGGCGCTGGGCAAGGCGATGCGGTCCACCGAGACGAAGGCCGCCGGGTTCTGGACCGGGCCGCCGGAGCACCGCTCGGCCGCCGAGCTGCTCGAGGCGCTGCGCACGCCCGTCGACGGCCGGCTGTACCTGGCCGAGCGGGCCCTGGCGGCGGGCGCGACGGTGGAGCAGGTGGCCGAGGCCAGCGGCTTCGACCCCTGGTTCGTCGACCAGGTCGCGCTGGTGCACGAGGTGGGCGAGCAGGTGCGCGCAGCGCCGTCGCTGACGCCGGAGCTGCTGCGGCGGGCCAAGCGGCACGGGCTCTCCGACCGCCAGGTCGCGGCGCTGCGGCCCGAGCTCGCCGGCGAGGACGGCGTGCGGGTGCTGCGCCGGCGCCTCGGCATCCGGCCGGTGTTCAAGACGGTGGACACCTGCGCCGCGGAGTTCGCCGCCCGCACGCCCTACCACTACTCGTCCTACGACGAGGAGACCGAGGTCGAGCCGCGGGAGAAGCCGGCGGTGCTCATCCTCGGCTCGGGGCCCAACCGGATCGGCCAGGGCATCGAGTTCGACTACTCGTGCGTGCACGCGGTCATGGCGCTGCAGGACGCCGGCTACGAGGCCGTGATGGTCAACTGCAACCCCGAGACCGTCTCCACCGACTACGACACCGCCGACCGGCTCTACTTCGAGCCGCTGACCTTCGAGGACGTCCTCGAGGTGGTCGAGGCCGAGCGGGCGGCCGGCCCGGTCGCCGGGGTGGTGTGCACCCTCGGCGGGCAGACGCCGCTGGGCCTGGCGCAGCGGCTCAAGGACGCCGGGGTGCCGGTGCTGGGGACCTCGCCGGAGTCCATCGACGCCGCCGAGGACCGCGGGGCGTTCTCCCGCGTGCTGGCCGACGCCGGCCTGCGCGCGCCCGAGCACGGCACCGCCACCGCCTTCGCCGAGGCGCGCCGCATCGCCGCGACCATCGGCTACCCGGTGCTGGTGCGCCCGTCCTACGTGCTCGGCGGCCGCGGCATGGAGATCGTCTACGACGACGCCACGCTCGAGGCCTACATCGCCAAGGCCACCGACGTCAGCCCCGCCCACCCGGTGCTGGTCGACCGGTTCCTCGAGGACGCCGTCGAGATCGACGTCGACGCGCTCTACGACGGCACCGAGCTCTACCTCGGCGGGGTCATGGAGCACATCGAGGAGGCCGGCATCCACTCCGGCGACTCGGCGTGCGCGCTGCCGCCGATCACGCTCGTCTCGGCGGACCTCGCGCGGATCCGCACCGCCACCGAGGCGCTGGCCGCCCGGATCGGCGTCCGCGGGCTGCTCAACGTGCAGTACGCGCTCAAGGACGACGTCCTGTACGTGCTGGAGGCCAACCCGCGGGCGTCGCGGACGGTGCCGTTCGTCTCCAAGGCGACCGCCGTGCCGCTGGCGAAGGCCGCGGCCCGGATCGCCGTGGGGGAGACGATCGCGGAGCTGCGGGCCGCGGGCGTGCTGCCGGCCACCGGCGACGGCGCGGACCTGGCCGAGCGGGCGCCGATCGCGGTCAAGGAGGCGGTGCTGCCCTTCCACCGGTTCCGCACCGTCGACGGCCACGGCGTCGACACCGTGCTGGGCCCGGAGATGAAGTCCACTGGCGAGGTCATGGGCCTCGACGACGGCTTCGGCACCGCGTTCGCCAAGTCGCAGGTGGCCTCCTACGGCCCGCTGCCCACGACCGGCACGGTGTTCGTCTCGCTGGCCAACCGGGACAAGCGGGCCGCCGTCTTCCCGGTCAAGCGGCTGGCCGACCTCGGCTTCCGCGTGCTGGCCACCGCCGGCACCGCGCAGGTGCTGCGCCGCAACGGCGTCGAGTGCGAGGTGGTCGGCAAGTACAGCGAGGGCCCGGGCAACTGCGTGGAGCGGATCCTCGCCGGCGACGTCGACATCGTCGTCAACACGCCGTTCGGGTCCCCGGGCAACAGCGGGCCGCGGCTGGACGGCTACGAGATCCGCACCGCCGCCGTCGCCGCGGACATCCCGTGCATCACCACGGTGCAGGGCATGGCCGCGGCGGTGCAGGGGATCGAGGCGCTGCGCCGCGGCGGCCTGGGCGTGCGCAGCCTGCAGGAGGTCCACGCGGCGCTGTCCACGCCGTCGTGACGACCGTCCGGGCCGTGCGCGACGACCTGGTCGCCCGCGGGCTCCTCGACGGGCTGGCCGCGGCCTACGCCGCCGGCCTCGCCCGCTTCGCGACGCCGCCCGACCTCGACGCCCTGGTCGCCCCCGCGGCCGCGCTCGCCGGCCGGCTCGCGGCGGGGGAGGCCGGGACGAGCGACCTGCCGCTGCTCACCCGGGTGCTGTTCCTCGCCGGGCACGGCGGGGTGCTCGCCGCGCACGGTGTGCGGACGCCGTCCTACGACCTGCTCCGCTCCTACCGGGAGAACCTGGCGACGCCGGTCGGCCCGCGGCTGCCGGAGCGCCCGCGCGCGGGGGACCGGCGGTGGCGGGTGCTCGGCCGCGACGTCGGCTTCCCGATCGGCGTGCCCGCGTGCGTGCTGGCCGGCGGGGAGGAGTGGGTCCGCTTCCACGCGCGCAACGGGTTCAGCGTGCTCACCTACAAGACGGTGCGCAGCCGCGCCCACGAGCCCAACGCCCGGCCCAACTGGACCTTCGCGCCACGGCCCCCGGACGGCGACGTCGTCGTCTCCGACCCGTGGGACTGGGTCGAGCCCGGGGACCCCGGGGTGAGCACGGTGAACTCCTTCGGGGTGCCCTCGCCGCCGCCGGAGGAGTGGATGCCCGACCTCGAGCGGTCGCTGGCCGCGGTCGACCACGACCAGCTGCTGCTGGTCAGCGTCATGGGCTCCGGGGACGGCCCGGCCCTGGCCAGGGACTTCGCCGCGACGGCGCGGCTGGCACAGGAGGCCGGTGCGACGGTGGTGGAGCTGAACCTCTCCTGCCCCAACACGCTCACCGCGACCCCCGACGGCGTGCAGCCGCCGCTGTGCCTCGACGCCGACGCGACGGTCGCGGTGGTCGAGACGGTGCGCCGCGACCTCGACGACCGCACCGGCCTGGTCGCCAAGCTGTCGTGGCTCGACGAGCAGCGCCTCGCCGCGCTGGTGCCCCGGCTGGCCCCGCTGGTCGACGGCGTGGCGGGCATCAACACGGTCGCCCGCCGGGTGGTGCGCAGCGACGGCGAGCCGACCTTCCCCGGCCGCGCCGTCGCGGGGCTGTCCGGGGCCGCCGTCCGCGGGCAGGCGCTGGACCTCACCCGCCGCCTGGTCGCGCTGCGCGAGGCCGGTGGGCACCGCTTCGACGTGCTGGCGATGGGCGGGGTGACCGACCCGGCGTCGTTCCGGGCGCTGTACGACGCCGGCGCCGACGCGGTGCAGTCGGCCTCCGGCGCGTTCGCCGACCCGTTCCTGGCCCGCGACTGCATCGCCGCGCACGGCGACACCCTGCCGCGGGCGGTGCCGAGGTGACCGCGCCGTTCGGGCAGCGGCTGGCCGACGCCGTCGCCGCGCGCGGCCCGCTGTGCGTGGGCCTCGACCCGCACGCCGGGCTGCTGGAGCGCTGGGGCCTGCCCGACTCCCCGGACGGCCTCGCCCGGTTCACCGACGCCGTCGTCGGCGCGCTGGCCGGGGAGGTCGCCGTCCTCAAGCCGCAGTCGGCGTTCTACGAGCGGCACGGCTCGCGCGGCCTGGCGGTGCTCGAGGACGGCGTCGCCCGGGCCCGCGCGGCCGGCGCGCTGGTGCTGCTCGACGCCAAGCGCGGCGACATCGGCTCCACGATGGACGCCTACGCCGACGTGCTGCGGCCCGGGCACCCGTGCGCCGTCGACGCGCTGACCGTCAGCCCCTACCTCGGCCCCGGCGCACTGCAGCCGGCCGTGGACACCGCGCGGCTCACCGGCGGCGGGCTGTTCGTGCTGGCCCGCACCTCCAACCCCGACGCCGGCGCGCTGCAGTCCGCGGCGGTGGGGGAGCGGTCGGTGGCGCAGGTCGTCGTCGACACCGTGCGCGGCTGGAACACCCCGGGCTGGGTGGTCGGCGACCCGCTGCCCGACCTCGGCGCGGTGCAGGACCTCGGCAGCCGCTGGGGGGCGGCCACCGGGTCCTTCGGCGTCGTGGTCGGGGCGACCCTGCCCGACCTCGACGTCGACCTCGACGGGCTCGGCGGCCCGGTGCTCGCGCCCGGGCTCGGCGCCCAGGGCGGGACGCCGGCGGACCTGCGCCGGCTCTTCGGCGCCGGGCGCGCCGTCGTCCCGACCGTCTCCCGCGACGTGCTCGCCGCCGGCCCCGACCCGGCCGCCCTGCGCGCGGCGGCGGCGCGGTGGGCGGGGGAGCTCGCGGCGTGAGACGGGCGCTGCCCTGGGGGCTCGGGCTGCTGGGCGCGGCCCTCGCCGTCGCGGGGGTGGCCGTGTTCTGGTGGACGAACACCCACCCGGCGGCCGCGGGGATCCCCCGCGGCTCCGCGCCGCTGGAGCCCGTGGACGCCTACGACAGCACGCTCACCCTGACCTTCGACGACGGGTGGGCGGTGCTCTGGGACCGGGGCCACCTGGTGGGTGCGGGCCTGCTCGTGGCGGGGGCGCTCGTGCTCGCGGGGGTCGGCGGGTGGGTGCTGGGCCGCCGCTCCGCCCGCTGAGTTCCAGGTCCCCGGCGTGTCGTCCTCCGCGTGTCTCCCCGCATCGATGCGGACCTAATACGTTCCGTATACTTCGTGACCTGCGGCTCTCACGCACCGTCACACAGCCCGTGGACAGAGCGTGAGGAGCGGACGGACGGAGATCGGAAACTCCGCGCGCACCGCGCGTGACCTGCGGATTCCCGGTTACTAGGTTGACCGCCGGGCCCGAGACCACGGGTGCCGCACGGCACGGACACAGCACCGAGACGCCGGGGCGCAGGCCCCCGCGACGACACGATTGGGACGCACCATGCCCCTGCCTGACCTGTCCCCGGAACAGCGCGCCGCCGCCCTGGAGAAGGCCGCCGCGGCCCGCAAGGCACGTGCCGAGCTGCGCGAGCGGCTCAAGAGCAAGGGCGCCACGGTCGGCGACGTCCTGCGCCAGGGCGAGACCGACGAGGTCATCGGGAAGATGCGCGTGTCGGCGGTGCTGGAGTCCCTGCCCGGCGTCGGCAAGGCGCGTGCTGCGAAGATCATGGAGCGGCTCGAGATCTCCCCGACCCGCCGGGTCCGCGGCCTGGGCGCCAACCAGCGCCGGGCCCTGGAGTCGGAGTTCGGGGGCGAGCAGGTGGTCGCCGACCAGGTGCCCGCCGACTCGGCCAGCTGACCGGGATCGCCTGCCGCACCACACCGCACCACCGCACCGAGGACGAGGACGACGCGTTGCCCACTGCACCACGGTCCCCGGTCCCGGCGCGCCTCACGGTGCTCTCCGGGCCCTCGGGGGTCGGCAAGGGCACCGTCGTGGCGGAGGTCCGCCGCCGGTACCCCGAGGTGTGGGTCTCGGTGTCGGTGACCACCCGGCGGGCCCGGGCGGGGGAGGTGGACGGCGTCCACTACCACTTCGTCGACGACGCCGAGTTCGACCGGCTCGTCGCCGAGGACGGCCTGCTGGAGTGGGCGGAGTACGCCGGCAACCGCTACGGCACACCGGCCGCCCCGGTCCGCGAGCGACTCGCGACCGGGGCGCCGGCGCTGCTGGAGATCGAGCTGCAGGGCGCCCGCCAGGTCCGTGCCCGCGACGGCGGGGCCCAGCTGGTCTTCCTCGCGCCGCCGTCGTGGGCGGAGCTGAAGAGCAGGCTGGCCGGCCGGGGCTCGGAGCCGCCCGCCGTGCAGGAGCGCCGGCTGGCCATCGCGCAGGCCGAGCTGGACGCCGCGGGGGAGTTCGACGTCGTGGTGGTCAACGACGACGTCGCCAGGGCCGCCGACGAGTTGGTATCCTTGCTCGCTGCGCCGTCGTCGGAGACGACCGGCGCCTCCGAGTGACGGCCCCCGAGGCCCCTCACTCCCGCCGAACCAGCCGAGGAGTCCTGCGCCCGTGTCCGGAGTCGCACCTGCCCCCGAGGGCATCACCAACCCGCCGATCGACGAGCTGCTCGAGCGCACCAGCAGCAAGTACGGTCTGGTGATCTTCGCCGCCAAGCGTGCGCGGCAGATCAACGCCTACTACAGCCAGCTCTCCGAGGGCCTCCTGGAGTACGTCGGCCCGCTGGTCGACACCGCGCCGCAGGAGAAGCCGCTGTCGATCGCCCTCCGCGAGATCAACGAGGGTCTGCTGACCCACACCGCCGGCGAGAACTGACGGAGCACCCCCTCGCCCCCCACCGCTCGCAGGCTCGCGGCGGGGCCCTGCGAGGGGGCCGTTCCAGGCCCCTGCGAGTGACGCCCCCGGTACTCGGTGCCGGGGGTGTCGTCGTCTCTGCGGGAGGATGGGGCGCATGAGCCGGATCGTGCTGGGCGTCGCCGGGGGCGTGGCCGCGTACAAGGCCGCGCTGCTGCTGCGTGCGCTGACCGAGGCCGGGCACGACGTCCGCGTCGTGCCCACCCCCGGGGCGCTGCACTTCGTCGGCGCGGCCACCTTCGAGGCGCTGTCGGGCCACCCGGTGACCACCGACGTGTGGTCCGACGTGCCCGAGGTCGCCCACGTCCGGATCGGGCAGACCGCCGACCTCGTCGTCGTCGCGCCGGCCACCGCCGACCTGCTCGCCCGCGCCGCCGCCGGCCGGGCCGACGACCTGCTCACCGCCACGCTGCTCACCGCGCACTGCCCGGTGGTGTTCGTGCCGGCCATGCACACCGAGATGTGGCTGCACCCGGCCACCCAGGACAACGTGGCCACGCTGCGCCGCCGCGGCGCGGTCGTGCTGCCCCCGGCCGTGGGCCGGCTCACCGGTCCCGACTCCGGCCCCGGCCGGCTGCCCGAGCCCGCCGACGTCGCCGCGCTCGCCCACGTCGCGCTCACCGCCGGCGCCGGCGCGCTGCGCGCCGACCTCACCGGCCGCCGCGTGGTGGTCAGCGCCGGCGGCACCCGCGAGCCGCTGGACCCGGTGCGCTACCTGGGCAACCGATCCTCGGGCCGGCAGGGGTGGGCGCTGGCCCGCGTCGCCGCCGCCCGCGGCGCCGAGGTCACCCTGGTCGCGGCCAACGTCGACCTGCCCGCGCCGTTCGGTGTCCGCGTCGTCCCGGTCGGGACGGCGGAGGAGCTGCGCACCGCGGTGCTGGCCGAGGCGCCGGAGGCCGACGTCGTGGTCATGACCGCCGCGGTGGCCGACTTCCGGCCGGCGACGGTCGCGGCCACCAAGCTGAAGAAGGACAGCGCGAGCGAGCCCGACAGCGTGCCGCTGGTGCGCAACCCCGACGTCCTCGCCGAGCTGGTCACCAAGCGCACCCCCGGGCAGCTGGTGGTCGGGTTCGCCGCCGAGACCGGCGACGAGACCGGCGACGTGCTGGCCCACGCCCGCGCCAAGCTCGCCCGCAAGGGCTGCGACCTGCTGGTCGTCAACGACGTCTCCGGCGGCGGGGTGTTCGGCCGGCCGGACAACGCCGCCGTCGTCCTGGCCGCCGACGGCAGCGCCACCGACGTGCCCCACGGCACCAAGGACGCCGTCGCGGCGGCGGTCTGGCAGGCCGTGCTGCCCCGGCTGGCCCGACCGCCGGCCACCCCGCCCGGGGCGCGCCGGTAACGTGCTCCCCCGGCGCGGACCGCCCCGCGCCCCACCTCGTGACCGCGAGCCCGTCACCGAAGCAGGGAGAACCGAGTGCCACGCCGCCTCTTCACGTCCGAGTCGGTGACCGAGGGCCACCCGGACAAGATCGCCGACCAGATCAGCGACGCGATCCTCGACGAGATGCTCACCCAGGACCCGCACAGCCGGGTCGCGGTGGAGACCCTGATCACCACCGGGCAGGTGCACATCGCCGGCGAGGTCACCACCGCCGGCTACGTCGACATCGCCGACGTCGTCCGCCGGACCGTGCTGCGGATCGGCTACGACTCCTCCCGCAAGGGCTTCGACGGCTCCTCCTGCGGCGTGAGCGTCTCCATCGGCGCCCAGTCGCCCGACATCGCCCAGGGCGTCGACACCGCCTACGAGGCGCGCACCTCCGGCGCGGCCGACGACGAGATCGAGCGGCAGGGCGCCGGCGACCAGGGCCTGATGTTCGGCTACGCCACCGACGAGACCCCCGAGCTGATGCCGCTGCCGATCGCGCTGGCGCACCGGCTCGCGCGCCGGCTGTCGGCGGTCCGCAAGGACGGCTCGGTGCCCTACCTGCGCCCCGACGGCAAGACCCAGGTCACCGTCGTCTACGAGGACGACCGGCCGGTCGGCGTCGACACCGTCGTCGTCTCGTCCCAGCACGCCGAGGACATCTCCATCGAGCAGCTGCTCACCCCCGACGTGCAGGAGCTCGTCGTCGAGCCGGAGCTGACCGCGCTGGGCCTGCCCACCGAGGGCTACCGGCTGCTGGTCAACCCGACCGGCAAGTTCGTCATCGGCGGCCCGATGGGCGACGCCGGCCTCACCGGCCGCAAGATCATCGTCGACACCTACGGCGGCATGGCCCGCCACGGCGGCGGCGCCTTCTCCGGCAAGGACCCCTCGAAGGTCGACCGGTCGGGTGCCTACGCGATGCGCTGGGTGGCCAAGAACGTCGTCGCCGCGGGCCTGGCGCGCCGCTGCGAGGTGCAGGTGGCCTACGCGATCGGCGCCGCGCACCCGGTCGGGCTGTTCGTCGACACCCACGGCACCGGCACCGTGCCCGACGACGTCCTGGAGAAGGCGGTCACCACGGTGTTCGACCTGCGGCCGGGCGCGATCGTGCGCGACCTGGACCTGCTGCGGCCGATCTACGGGCCCACCGCCGCCTACGGCCACTTCGGCCGCACCGACGTCGAGCTGCCGTGGGAGCGCACCGACCGCGTGGAGGCCCTGCGCTCCGCCGCGGGCTGAGCGCACGGCACCGTCGTACCCGGCGGGGACACTGCTGCGCGACGACCCCGCCGGAACGGAGGACCCCCTGACCTCGGCTCCCGCGCAGGACGCGCCGGCCGGCCCGGGCACCCGCACGCCGCGGGTGGCGCGGGTCGTCGTCGACGTGCCGTTGGCGCACCTGGACCGGGCCTTCGACTACGCCGTCCCCGACGAGCTGGCCGGCGAGGTGCGGGCCGGGTGCAGGGTGCGGGTGCGGTTCGCCGGACAGCTGGTCGACGGGTTCGTCCTGGAGCTCACCGACGTCAGCGAGTCCGGCCGGGCGCTCGCGCCGCTGGCCAAGCTGGTCTCGTCCGAGCCGGTGCTCACCCCGGAGGTCGCCGCGCTGGCCCGCTCCGTCGCCGAGCGCTGGGGCGGCACGCTGCCCGACGTGCTGAGGCTGGCCGTCCCGCCCCGCCGGGCCGCCGCCGAGAAGCGCCCGCCGGCCGAGCCGCCCGCGCCCCCGGCGCCCCCGGACCCGGCCGGCTTCGCGCGCTACCCGACCGGGCCGGCGCTGCTGGCCGCCGTCGCCGAGGGCCGCCCGGCCCGCGCGGTGTGGACCTCGCTGCCGGGGGAGGACTGGCCCGCCCGGCTGGCCGAGCTGTGCCAGGCGGCGCTGTCGGGCGGGCGCGGGGCGCTGGTGGTGGTCCCCGACGGCCGCGACCTCGACCGGCTGGAGGCCGCGGCCGCGGCGCGGCTGCCGGCGGGGTCGTTCGTCGTGCTCCGCGCCGACGCCGCCCCCGACGCCCGCTACCGCCGGTTCCTCGACGCCGCCCGCGGCAGCGCGAGGGTCGTCCTCGGCACCCGGGCGTCGGTGTTCGCGCCGGTCGCCGACCTCGGCCTGGTGGTGGTCTGGGACGACGGCGACGACCTGCACGCCGAGCCCCGGGCGCCCTACGCGCACGCCCGCGACGTGCTGCTGCACCGCGCCCACCTGGCCTCGTGCGCCGCGGTGGTCGCGGCCACCGCGCGGACGGCGGAGGCGGCGCTGCTGGTGGAGAGCGGCTGGGCGCACGAGCTCGTCGCCGACCGCGCCACGCTGCGCGCGGCCGGCCCGCGCGTGCAGGCCCTCGGCGAGGACTCCGAGCTCGCCCGCGACCCCGCGGCGCGCACCGCCCGGCTGCCCAGCCTCGCCCACCGGGTGGCCCGCGCGGCGCTGGCCGAGGGCGCCCCGGTGCTGGTCCAGGTGCCGCGCGCCGGGTACGCGCCGGGGCTGTCCTGCGACCGCTGCCGCGCACCGGCCCGGTGCGCCGTCTGCTCCGGACCGCTGGGCATCGCACCCACCCCGGGCCCGGGCGGCTCCCGGGTGCCGGCCTGCCGCTGGTGCGCCCGCCCGGCGGCCACCTTCGACTGCCCGCACTGCCACGGCAGCAAGCTGCGCGCCTCCGTCGTCGGCGCCGCCCGGACCGCCGAGGAGCTCGGCCGCGCGTTCCCCGGCGCGCCCGTGCGGGTGTCGGGGCGCTCGTCGGGGGTGGTGCCGTCGGTGCCGTCCGGTCCGGCCCTGGTCGTGGCCACGCCGGGCGCCGAGCCGGTGGCCGAGGGTGGCTACGGCGCCGCGCTGCTGCTCGACTCGTGGGCGCTGCTCGGGCGCGCGGACCTGCGGGCGGGGGAGGAGACGCTGCGCCGCTGGATGAACGCCGCCACGCTGGTGCGCCCGCACGGCTCGGTCGTCGTCGCCGCCGACGCCGCGCACCCCGTCGTCCAGGCGCTGGTGCGCTGGGACCCGGGCTGGCTCGCCGCGCGCGAGCTCGCCGACCGCCGCGCCCTCGGCTTCCCCCCGGCCACCCGGATGGCCGCCGTCTCGGGGTCGCCGGCGGCCCTGGCGGAGTTCCTCGACGCCGCCCGGCTGCCCGACGGCGCCGACCTGCTCGGGCCGGTCCCGGAGCCACCGCGGCCGGGGCAGGAGGGCGAGCGGGCGCGGTACCTGGTGCGGGTGCCGCGGGGGGAGGGTGCCGCGCTGGCCGCCGCGCTGGCCGCGGTGCAGGGGGTGCGCAGTGCCCGCAAGGCGCGCGAGCACGTGCGCGTGCAGCTCGACCCGCTCGAGCTCGTCTGACGGCGGACGCACGATCAGGTGACCTGATCGTGCGGTGTCCTGGCTCACCGCCGGAGCTGAGCCAGGACGCGGTGCGCTGAGCTCACCTGATCGTCGCGCGCCGGGCGGTCCGAGCGACCGCCCGGGCACTTCCGCGGAAGTGCGCGGAGGGCGCCACCTACGCTGGACCGGTGAGCGTCACCCCCATCCGGCTGCTCGGCGACCCGGTCCTGCACCGGCCCGCGGCGCCCGTCGTCGACTTCGACGCCGAGCTGCGGCGGCTGGTCACCGACCTGACCGAGACCATGCACGCCGCCGGGGGAGCGGGCCTGGCCGCGCCGCAGATCGGCGTCGGCCTGCGGGTGTTCACCTGGTACGTCGACGGCGAGGTCGGCCACCTGGTCAACCCCTCGCTCGACCTGGTCGGCGACGAGACGGAGGAGGCGCCCGAGGGCTGCCTGTCCATCCCCGGGTACCGCTTCGACTGCCGCCGCCACCTGCACGTGGTCGCCACCGGCTGGAACCAGCACGGCGACCCGGTCCGCGTCGAGGGCTCGGACCTGCTCGCCCGCGCGGTGCAGCACGAGGTCGACCACCTCGACGGCGTCGTGTTCGTCGACCGGCTCGACCCCGGGGCCCGCGCCGTCGCCCTCGCCGCGCTGGCCGAGGCCGAGTGGAGGGACATGGCCGCCTGGGTCCCGCGGGTGGAGGTGAGCCCCCACTGAGGCTGCTCTTCGCCGGGACGCCCGAGGCGGCCGTCCCCTCCCTCGACGCGCTGCTCGCCTCCGGCCACGAGGTCGCCGCCGTCCTCACCCGGCCCGACGCCCGCTCGGGCCGCGGCCGGACGCTGAGCCGCTCCCCGGTCGCCGCGCGCGCCGACGCCGCCGGCGTGCCGGTGCTGCAGCCCCGCTCGCCGCGCGAGCCGGAGTTCCTCGCGCAGCTGGCCGACCTCGCCGTCGACTGCGCGCCGGTGGTCGCCTACGGCGCGCTGGTGCCGCCGGCCGCCCTCGACCTGCCCCGGCACGGGTGGGTCAACCTGCACTTCTCGCTGCTGCCGGCCTGGCGGGGCGCCGCGCCCGTGCAGCACGCGGTCATGGCCGGGGACGAGGTCACCGGCGCCTGCACCTTCCGCCTCGAGCAGGGCCTCGACACCGGGCCGGTGTTCGGCGTGGTCACCGAGCCGATCGGCCCGCGCGACACCGCCGGTGACCTGCTCGG
The DNA here is from genome assembly GCF_054050055.1 of Geodermatophilus sp. SYSU D00814. Taxonomy (NCBI): domain Bacteria; kingdom Bacillati; phylum Actinomycetota; class Actinomycetes; order Geodermatophilales; family Geodermatophilaceae; genus Geodermatophilus; species Geodermatophilus sp. SYSU D00814. The sequence goes on along the minus strand of NZ_JBJGYP010000015.1, from coordinate 112,347 downwards.
CCGGCTCGCCGTCAGCGGCGCCCGGCTGCTGGTGGCCACCCTCGACGGCATCGAGGCCGGCACCCTGCAGCCGCGCCCGCAGCCGGCCGACGGCGTCAGCCTGGCCCCGCGGATCGAGACCGCCGACGCCGAGGTCGACTGGGGCCTGCCGGCGCACGTCGTCGACCGGCGGGTGCGCGGGGTGACCCCGGCGCCGGGCGCCTGGACCACCTGGCGCGGCGACCGGCTCCGGCTCGGTCCGGTGGAGCCGCTGCCGGACGCGCCCGCACCGGCGCCGGGTGAGGTGGCGGTGGACCGGGGCGGCGTCGTCGTCGGCACCGGCCGCGGCGCCGTGCGGCTCGGCGAGGTGCAGCCGGCCGGCAAGCGGGTGCAGCCGGCCGCCGACTGGGCGCGCGGCGCCCGCCCGCGGCCGGGGGAGCGGTTCGGGACGTGAGCGGCCCGCCCCGGCGCCCGGCCGGTCCCCGCGGCGGCCGGCGCGACCGCCGCCCGCCCCGCCGGGCACCCCTCGACGGCGCCCGGCTCACCGCCTACGACGTCCTCGACGGCGTCTCCGCGCGGGAGGCCTACGCCAACCTGCTGCTGCCCCAGCTGCTGCGCGAGCGCGACCTCGAGCCCCGCGACGCCGCCTTCGCCACCCAGCTCGCCTACGGCGCGCTGCGCGCGCAGGGCACCCTCGACGCCGTCCTCGCCGGGCTGGTCGACCGCCCGCTCGACGCGCTCGACCGCCGGCTGCTCGACCTGCTGCGCCTGGGCGCCTACCAGCTGCTCGACCTGCGGGTGCCCGCGCACGCCGCCGTCGCCACCACCGTCGACCTCGTCCGCGCGATCGTCGGGTCCGGCGCGTCCGGGCTGGCCAACGCCGTCCTGCGCAAGGTGGCCGCCGGCGGCGACCGGGCCGCGTGGCTGGCGCGGCTGGACGCCGACGGCGACCGGCGCCTGGGCCTGGCCACCGACCACCCGCAGTGGATCGTGGCCGCCTGGCGCGAGGCCCTCGGCGGCAGTGACGAGGCCGGGGACGCCGAGCTCGAGGACGCCCTGCTCGCCGACGACGCCGCCCCCGAGGTGCACCTGGTCGCCCGCCACGTGGCCCGGGACGCGCTCGCGGCGGAGTCCGGGGGAACGCCGGGCCCGTGGTCGCCGTACGCGGTGCGCCTCGGCGGGGGCGACCCCGGGCGGCTGCCGTCGGTGCGCGCCGGCACGGCCGCGGTGCAGGACGAGGGCAGCCAGCTCGCCGCGCTGCTGCTCGCCCGCGCCCCGCTGGAGGGTCCCGACGCGCGCTGGCTGGACGTGTGCGCCGGCCCCGGCGGCAAGGCGGGGCTGCTGGCCGCCGTCCGCCCGGCCGGGGTGCACCTCACCGCCGCCGACCGCGCGCCGCACCGCGCCGAGCTGGTCCGCGGCGCCCTGGCCGGCGAGGACGACGTCGAGGTGCTCGTGGCCGACGGGCGGGAGCCGCCGTGGGCGCCGGGCTCCTTCGACCGGGTGCTGCTCGACGCGCCGTGCACCGGGCTGGGCGCACTGCGCCGCCGCCCGGAGGTGCGCTGGCGGCGCACGCCCGGCGACGTCGGCCCGCTGGTCGACCTGCAGACGGCGCTGCTGGACGCGGCGCTGGCCTCCGTGCGGCCCGGCGGGGTGGTCGCCTACGTGACCTGCTCGCCGCACGCCGCCGAGACCGTCGCGGTCGCCGACGCCGCGGCCGCGCGCGACGACGTCGAGGTGCTCCCGGTGGCGCCGCTGTTCCCCGGGGTGCCCGGGGTCGAGCGCGGCCGGTACGGGCAGCTGTGGCCGCACCGGCACGGCACCGACGCGATGTTCCTGGCCCTGCTCCGCCGCACCCGCTGACCGCGCCGGCGGGGGTGTCGCGCGCCGCCGTCGTCGCCTAGCGTGCCCCGCCGTGTCCGCACCCTCCAGCACCTGGCTCCCCGACGACTTCGCCCACCCCCTCCGGGCCGACCTGCCCACCGGCCAGCACCTGCGGCCGATGGGCCCGGCCGACACCGAGATCGACTTCCCGGCCGTCATGGGCTCGCGCGAGCGGCTGTGGGGGATCTACGGCGAGGCGTGGGGCTGGCCGCCGGCGCACATGACCCCCGAGCAGGACCGCGAGGACCTGGCCCACCACGAGCGCGAGATCGAGGCGCACGAGAGCTTCCTCTACGGCCTGTTCGAGGAGGACGAGGCCGAGCTGCTCGGCTGCCTGTACATCGACCCGCCGACCAAGGCCGGCGACGCCGACGCCGAGGTCTCCTGGTGGGTCGTCGACCGGCTGGTCGGCAGCGAGGTCGAGGCGGCGCTGGACGCGTTCGTGCCGCGCTGGCTGGCCGCCGACTGGCCGCTGCGGGCACCCCGGTACGTCGGCCGGGACCTCACCTGGGCGGAGTGGGTGGCGCTGCCCGACCGGGACCGGGCCCCCGCCTGAGTGCGGAACGGCCCCCCGGCGTGCGCCGGGGGGCCGTCCGTCCTGCTGCGGGTCAGTTCACCCGCACCTGCATGAACCCGTCGTGCGCGCTGGTGCTCACCACGGTGATCCGGGTGCCGGTCCTCGGCACGTCCACGCCGCTCCAGCCGTTGGCGTCGGGCTGCTCACCCGGGGCCACGTACCAGTCCTGCGTGTCGTCGAAGGTCGGCACGGCGGGCAGCCCGCCGTAGCTGCCGGCCACCCCGGAGTCCGGGTCGTGCAGCGTGATCCGGTCGGTCGCCTGCCGCCCGAAGGTGGCGTCGTGCGACTGGATCCGCGGCCGCCAGCTCTCACCGGCGGCGGCGTCGGCCTCGTCGTCGGTCGGCTCGTACAGCAGCCCCGGGTGGGCGTCCACCGGCAGGATCAGCCCGGCACCCGGGTGGGCGCCGACGTTGTTGTCCGCGTACTGGGTGTTCCAGTAGCTGATCAGCAGGCCGTCCTGGTACGGCAGCCGCTCGGCCCAGTCCGGGTGCTCCGGGTCGCCGAAGTTGTACGGCCCGGTGCGCAGGCCGGCGTCGTAGCCGGTGTAGGCCCGGTTCTCGGCGATGTAGGCGTTGAAGAACGACTGCGTCGCCGTGCCGGTGGAGACGGTGAACCCGTCGAGGGCCCAGTCGGTCACCGCGGTGCCGTCGACCGCGACCGCGTCCACCTGCAGGCCCGGCTCGGTGGCCGCGCCGTCGGTCCAGTAGCGGAAGCCCACCTGGGCACCGGCCGGGACGCCGGCCAGCGAGGCGGACAGGTCGACCCACTGGCCGCCGGTGCTGCCGGTGATGCCCTGACCGGCGTTCTGGCCGTTGGGGTCGGTGGTCGTCGACCGGTTCGTCGGCAGCGAGGTGAACGTCTTCCCGCCGTCGGTGGTGTAGACGGCGTAGGCGTAGTCCCAGTCCTGCTCGATCTGGTACTCCACCTTCGCGGTGAGCGTCGCGGCACCGGCGGGCAGCGCGGTCAGCATCGTGTTGTCGAGGTCGTCACCGGCGCCCGAGTACCAGAAGTCCGGGCCCTCGAACGGCGTGCCGATGGTCGTGGTGACCTCGCGGTCGGGCAGCACGACGACCAGCGCCTGCGCCTGCTTGGTGGTCGCCGTGGCCGGGCCGAGCTTCACGTTGGCCGTGGTCCCCGACCGCACCACCTGGGGGTCCAGCCAGCCCAGCTGGATCTTCTCCCACGCGCCCATGTGGGTGGGCCGGGTGCCGATGCCGTCGGCGGGCTCGCCGCTGTTGCCGTAGGAGCCCGAGGACATCAGCGTCCAGAACGCGGTGCTGTTCTCCGCGCCGCCGCTGTTGCCGGAGGTGTCGTAGAGGTCGGGCAGGCCGAGGTCGTGGCCGAACTCGTGGGCGAAGACGCCGACGCCGCCGTTCTCCGGCTCGATCGTGTAGTCCCCGATCCAGAACCGCGACCCGCCGACCCGGGTGCCGCCGAGCGGGTTCACCTCGCCGTCGACGGTCGGGCCGCCGGCCCCGACGCGGGTGGTCTGGTTGTACCAGCGGTGGCTCCAGATGGCGTCGGCACCGAGGGCGCCGCCGCCGACCTCCTCGCCCATGCCCGCGTGCACGGCCTGGAAGTGGTCGATGTAGCCGTCGGGCTCGTCGAAGTCGCCGTCGGCGTCGTGGTCGTAGCGGTCCCAGACGTCGAACTGCGCGAGGTACCCGTCGATCTCCTCGGCCGTCCGGCCCGCCGCCAGCTGGTCGGCGTACCAGGTGTTCACCGACTCGTTGACGAACTCCCACGGACGCCGGCCGTCGCCGCCCTCGCCGTAGTAGGACGCCGGGTGGTCGTCGACGGTGACCCAGTCCTCGACCTCGCCGGTCACGGTGTAGCGGCCCGAGGACAGCTCCTCGTAGTAGTTCGCGACGGAGTTCACGCCGGCGGCCGACGAGTAGAGCATCTCGTCGTAGTGGGCCTGCGAGAAGTCCTGCGCCCAGATGGTGGTGTTGTCCACGCTGCGGTCCGGCTGCGGGATCGCGTTGTGCGACAGGTCGCCGAACTCGCCGAGCACGGTCCAGATCGCGTCGCTGTCCTCCTGGGCCAGCTCGACGTACTGGCCGCGCGCGACCTCGACCACCCTGTTGTCCCCGGACGGCGTGGCCTCGCCGGAGAGGACCTCCTCGAGGGCCTGCTCGCGCAGCTCGCGCTGCTTGTCGCCGAGCGGGTGGGGCAGGTCGTGCGCCCGGGCGGGGGCCGCGCCGGGGTCCTCCGGGGGTGGTGCCGCGCTCGCGGTCGCGGGCAGGGCCACGACCAGCGCGGCACCCACGACCAGGGGCAGAGCTCTCTTCGTCAAACCGTCTCCCTTGTCGGACGAGGGCCGCCGACCGCCGGTGGGGAACCACCGAGGGTCACGCTCGGGCAGCCCGGGCTGACGCTAGGTAGCGGAGGGAGACATGTCGACAGACCGTGACCAAGCCGTGACAAACGAGACGGCGCGGTCCGTTGACGGGGTCCGACCGGGCCCGGCGGGCCGGTGATCGGCCCGCACCTAGACTCGGACGGCGTGGCCCGGACCCCGATGATCGCCCCCAGCCTGCTGTCCGCGGACTTCGCCCGGCTGGCCGACGAGGTGGCCCGCGTGGCCGACGCCGACTGGCTGCACGTCGACGTCATGGACGCCCACTTCGTGCCCAACCTGACCCTGGGCGGCCCGGTGGTCGAGGCCATCGCGCGGGTCAGCCCCGTCCCGCTGGACTGCCACCTGATGATCGAGGCGCCCGAGCGCTGGGCCCCCGGCTACGCCGAGCTCGGCGCCCGCAACGTCACCGTGCACGCCGAGGCCTGCACCGGGGACCCGCGCGACGTCGCCCGCGACCTGCGTGCCGCCGGCGCCCTGGCCGGCCTGGCGATCAAGCCCGGCACCCCGCTGGAGCGCTACGAGGACGTCCTGCGCGAGTTCGACACGCTGCTGGTCATGACCGTCGAGCCCGGCTTCGGCGGGCAGGCGTTCATCGCCGAGGTGCTGCCCAAGGTCCGCCGCGCCCGCGAGCTGGTCGACACCGGCCACCTCACGCTGCTGGTCGAGGTCGACGGCGGCGTCAACGCCGACACCATCGAGCAGGCCGCCGAGGCGGGCGCCGACGTCTTCGTCGCGGGCTCGGCCGTCTACGGCGCCGACGACCCCGCCCGCGCCATCGCCGGGCTCCGGGCGCAGGCGGCCGCGGCCGTCGCCGGGTGAGCGTGACCCCGGCCGAGTCGGCCGCCATGAGCCGGGCGCGCGAGCTCGGCGCGTCCGTCCTCGGCACCACCAGCCCCAACCCCGCCGTCGGCGCCGTCGTCCTCGACGCGGCCGGCGCGGTGGTGGGGGAGGGCGCCACCTCCCCGCCCGGCGGGCCGCACGCCGAGGTGCGCGCGCTGGCGCAGGCCGGCGAGCGGGCCCGCGGCGGCACCGCCGTCGTCACCCTCGAGCCGTGCGCGCACACCGGCCGCACCGGCCCCTGCGCCGACGCGCTGCTGGCCGCCGGTGTGGCCCGCGTCGTCGTCGCGGTGCCCGAGCCCACGCAGCTCGCGGTCGGCGGCGCGCAGCGGCTGCTCGCCGGCGGGGTCGACGTCGAGCTCGGCGTCGAGCGGCAGGCCGCGGAGGAGGGCGCGCTGGCCGCGTGGCTGACCGGCGTCCGCGAGGGCCGGCCGTTCGTCGTCTGGAAGGCCGGCGCCACCCTCGACGGCCGGGTCGCCGCCGCCGACGGCACCAGCCGCTGGATCACCGGGCCGGTCGCCCGCGCCGCGGTGCACGCGCTGCGCGCCACCTGCGACGCCGTCGTCGTCGGGTCGGGCACCGCCCTGGCCGACGACCCGCAGCTCACCGTCCGCGACGCCGAGGGCCGCGACCTGCCCCGGCAGCCGCTGCGCGTGGTGCACGACCGGCGCGGCCGGCTGCCGGCGACCGCCCGGGTCCTCGACGGCGCCGCGCCGACCCTGGTCAGCCGCGCCGCCGGGCCGGCCGAGCTGCTCGCCGAGCTGTTCGACCGCGACGTCCGGCGGGTGCTGCTCGAGGGCGGCCCCACGCTGGCCGCCGCGTTCCTGCGCGCCGGGCTGGTCGACGAGGCCGTCGTCCACCTCGCGCCCAAGCTGCTCGGCGCCGGTCCCTCGCTGGTGGGGGACCTGGGAATCACGACGGTCGGCGCGGCGCTGGACCTGCGCGTGCGGGACGTCACCGTCCTGGGCGAGGACGTGCAGGTGCGCCTGCGGCCCACCCGGCACACTGGTGTCGGGCGTCAGGCGGACGGAGAGGACTGAGGTGTTCACAGGCATCGTCGAGGAGGTCGGCACCCTCGTCGTGCGCGAGGACCTCGGCGGACCCCGGGGCGACGCCGCGGTGCTGCGCATCCGCGCCCGCCGCGTGCTCGAGGACGTCTCCCTCGGCGACTCCATCGCGGTCAACGGCGTCTGCCTCACCGTCACCGGCGTCGAGCCCGACGGCGACGGCGCCGCCGTGTGGTCCACCGACGTCATGGCCGAGACGCTGCGGCGCAGCAGCCTCGGCGGGCTGGCCGGCGGCGACCCGGTCAACCTCGAGCGGGCGGTCAGCGCCACCACCCGCCTGGGCGGGCACATCGTCCAGGGCCACGTCGACGGCGTCGGCACGGTGCTCTCGCGCACGCCCGGGGAGCACTGGGACGTCGTGCGCGTGGCCGTGCCGCGGCAGCTGGCCCGCTACGTCGTGGAGAAGGGCTCGATCACCGTCGACGGCGTCTCGCTCACGGTCAGCGCGCTCAGCGCCGCCGACGACCCCGAGCCGTGGTTCGAGGTGAGCCTCATCCCCGCCACCCTGCGCGAGACCACGCTGGGCGGCCGCGCCCCGGGGGACCCGGTCAACCTGGAGGTCGACGTGATCGCCAAGTACGTGGAACGCCTGCTGGGAGCACGCCGATGACCGGAACGGTCCGCCTGGACACCGTCGAGAGCGCGATCGCCGCGGTCAAGGACGGCCGCCCCGTCGTCGTCATCGACGACGAGGACCGCGAGAACGAGGGCGACCTCATCTTCGCCTCCGAGCTCGCCACCCCCGAGCTCGTGGCGTTCATGGTCCGCTACACCTCGGGCTACATCTGCGTCTCGGTGACCGAGGCCGACGCCGACCGGCTCGACCTCCCGCCGATGTTCCGGGTCAACCAGGACCGCCGCGGCACCGCCTACACCGTCACCGTCGACGCCCGCGAGGGCGTGACCACCGGCATCTCCGCCGCCGACCGCGCGCACACCATCCGGCTGCTCGCCGACGCCCAGACCTCCTCGGCCGACCTCGCCCGGCCCGGGCACATCGTGCCGCTGCGCGCGAAGGACGGCGGCGTGCTGCGCCGGCCCGGGCACACCGAGGCCGCCGTCGACCTCGCCGTGCTCGCCGGGCTGCGGCCCTCGGGCACGCTGTGCGAGCTGGTCAGCGAGAAGGACCCGACCGGCATGGCCCGCGCCGAGGAGCTGCGGGTCTTCGCCGACGAGCACGACCTGTGCCTGATCTCCATCGCCGACCTCATCGCCTACCGCAAGCGCTTCGACAAGCTCGTCGAGCGGGTCGCCGAGGCCACCGTGCCGCTGGCGCCGGGCACCTTCACCGCCGTCGGCTACCGCAGCTCCTACGACGACCGCGAGCACGTCGCCTTCGTCTACGGCGACGTCGGCGACGGCGAGGACGTGCTGGTGCGGGTGCACTCCGAGTGCCTCACCGGCGACGTCTTCGGCTCGCTGCGCTGCGACTGCGGCCCCCAGTTGCAGGCGGCGCTGGCCGCCGTCGCCCAGGAGGGCCGCGGGGTCGTGCTCTACATCCGCGGGCACGAGGGCCGGGGCATCGGCCTGCTGCACAAGCTGCAGGCCTACCAGCTGCAGGACGCCGGCGTGGACACCGTCGACGCCAACCTCGACCTGGGGCTGCCCGCCGACGCCCGCGACTACGGCACCGGCGCGCAGATCCTCGTCGACCTCGGCGTGCACACCATGCGGCTGCTGACCAACAACCCGGCCAAGCGCGCCGGCCTCGAGGGCTACGGCCTGAAGATCACCGGCCGGGTGCCGCTGCCCAGCCACGTGACCGCGGAGAACCTGTCCTACCTGCGCACCAAGCGCGACCGGATGGGGCACCTGCTCGACATCATCGAGCCCGAGACCGAGTCCGGCCCGGCCGACGTCCCGGTCGCCAGCCCGGCCCCGGGCCCGGTCGCGAGCCCGGCCACCGTCCCGGGCACCGACGTGCCGCTGGGGCAGCAGGAGCAGCGGCTGTGAGCGGTCAGGGCCGGCCCGAGGCGGGAGCGGTCGACGCCGCCGGGCTCTCCCTCGGCATCGTCGCCACCACCTGGCACGCCGAGATCACCGACAGCCTGCTCGCCCGCGCCGTCGCGGCCGCCCGCGCCAGCGGGGTCCCCGAGCCGACCGTCGTCCGCGCGCCCGGTGCCGTGGAGCTGCCCGTCGTCGCCCAGGCACTCGCCGAGCGGCATGACGCCGTCGTCGCCCTCGGGGTCGTCATCCGCGGCGGCACGCCGCACTTCGAGTACGTCTGCGACGCGGTCACCGCGGGCCTGACCCGGGTGGCGCTCGACGCCGGCCGGCCGGTCGGCAACGGCGTGCTGACCTGCGACACCGAGCAGCAGGCCCGCGACCGTGCCGGGCTGCCCGGCTCGGCCGAGGACAAGGGCTGGGAGGCCGCGGTCGCCGCGCTGGCCACCGCGCTCACCCTCCGCGACCTGCGCGGGCCGCGGCACACCACCGGCTTCCAGGTCACCCCGGCCGCCGGGCAGGGGCGGGCGTGAAGACGTTCGACGCGCTGTTCGACGAGCTGTCGGCGAAGGTCGCCGCTGGCGACCCCGCCTCGGGCACCGTCACCGCCGTCCGCGACGGCGTGCACGCCGCCGGGAAGAAGGTGGTCGAGGAGGCCGCGGAGTCCTGGATGGCCGCCGAGCACGAGGGCCCCGAGCGGACGGCGGAGGAGATCAGCCAGCTGCTCTACCGGGTGCAGGTCCTCATGCTCGCCTGCGGGCTGACCCTCGACGACGTCTACACCCACCTGTAACCGCACCCCCGAACCTCCCAGGAGTCCCGTCGTGCTGCGTGTCGCCGTGCCCAACAAGGGCGTCCTCAGCGAGCCCGCGGCCGCGATGCTCGCCGAGAGCGGCTACCGCCAGCGGCGCAGCACCAAGGACCTCGCCGTCTACGACCCCGACAGCGACACCGAGTTCTTCTACCTGCGCCCGCGCGACATCGCCGTCTACGTCGCATCCGGCACCCTCGACGTCGGCATCACCGGCCGCGACATGCTGCTGGAGACCACCCCGGCCGACGGCGAGGGCCCGGCCGCCGTCGAGGTGATGCCGCTGGGGTTCGGCCGGTCCTCCTTCCGGTTCGCCAGCCCCGTCGAGTCCGGCATCGACTCCGTCGAGCAGCTCGCCGGCCGGCGCATCGCCACCGCCTACCCGGTGCTGCTGCAGCACCACCTGCAGGAGCAGGGCATCAAGGCCGGCGTGGTCCGGCTCGACGGCGCGGTGGAGACCGCCTGCCGGCTCGGGGTGGCCGACGCGGTCTGCGACGTCGTCGAGACCGGGACGACGCTGCGCGCCGCGGGCCTGCGGATCATCGGCGAGCCGCTGCTGACCAGCGAGGCGGTGCTCGTCGGCCGCGAGGGCGCCGAGGAGGTCCCCGCCGTCGCCCAGCTGCGCCGCCGGCTGCGCGGGGTGCTGGTCGCCCGGCAGTACGTGATGCTCGACTACGACTGCCCCAACGAGCTGCTCGAGCGCGCCACCGCGCTCACCCCGGGCCTCGAGGGGCCGACGGTCAGCCCGCTGCAGACCCCGGACTGGTCGGCGGTGCGGGCGATGGTGCGGCAGAGCGACACCAACCGGGTCATGGACGAGCTCTGGGAGCTGGGCGCGCGCGCCATCCTGGTCACCAGCATCCACGCCTGCCGCTTGTGAGGTGCCGCCGCGCACCCCTGGTCCTGGCGGCCGCGCTGCTCGCGGCCGGCTGCGCCGACCGGGGGAGCGGGCCCACCGGACCGGGCGCGGCGACCCGGCCGCCGGCCGACGAGCTGCTCGTCGAGGTCGACCCGGGCGACGGGGCGTCCGCCGCGCGGTACACGCTCACCTGCGGGGACGCCCCCGGCGGGGACCACCCCGACCCGGCGGCGGCCTGCGCGCACCTGGCCGGCCTCGAGGACCCGTTCGCGCCGCTGCCCGACGACGTCGCCTGCACCGAGGTCCACGGCGGGCCGCAGACCGCCCGCGTCACCGGCACCTGGGGCGGCGCCCCGGTCGACCTCGACCTGTCGCGGACCGACGGCTGCCGGATCGCGCAGTGGGACGCCCTGGGCCCGCTGCTGCCCGGTCCGGTCGGCGCCGGCGACCCGCTGCCGGACTGAGCGCGCCCCGGCCGCGATGAGTTCCGGCCGGGCGGTGGGTCCCTCCTGGTGACCCTCGCCGGACGCCGTCCGGCACGAGACCCCCGGAGGGCACCGTGACGACCACCCCGGACCACCCGACCACCGACCTGCCCGGCCGCCCGCCCGTCGTCGACCGGGCCACCTGGCAGGCCGCCCGCGACGAGCTGCTGGTCCGCGAGAAGGCCCACACCCGCGAGGGCGACGCGATCGCCGCGGCCCGCCGCCGGCTGCCGATGGTCGAGGTCGAGGCGACCGTCGAGGTCACCGGACCCGGCGGCCCGGTCCCGTTCCTCGACCTGTTCCAGGGCCGCGACGAGCTCGTCGTCTACCACTCGATGTGGTACGACGGCACGCCGCACCAGGGGCAGTGCGAGGGCTGCACCTTCAACCTCTGGCACCTCCGGGACGCCGTCTACCTCAACGCCCGCGGCGTCTCCTCCGCCGTCCTGACCTCGGGGGCGTGGGACGAGGTGGCCCCGTACGTCGAGTTCATGGGCTACACCCAGCCCTGGTACTCGGTGCGGGGCGTGGAGGAGCGGATCGCCACGGAGGAGGGGCACCTCGTCTGCTACCTGCGCGACGGCGACCGGGCCTTCCTCACCTACTCCACCACCGGCCGGGGCAACGAGCCGGCCGACGGGACCCTCGGCCTGCTCGACATGACGCCCTACGGCCGCCGCGAGGGGTGGGAGGACGTCCCCGAGGGCTGGCCCGAGCCGCCCCGGGTCGGCTCACCGGTCGGCGGGCACGGCGCGCCGATCTGCTGGTACTGGCGCTCCGACGCCGACGGGAACGCCACCTGGGGTCCCACCAGCCGCCCCGTGCCGCAGTGGACCCGACCCGGCGCGACTCCCGAGCAGACCCTCGGCCGCCACGGCGGGCACGGCTGAGGCGGCCGGTGCCCGCACGCGACGGCGGCCCCCTCCCCGGGTGGGGAGGGGGCCGCCGTCGTCGGTGCCGGTGGGGTCAGCGCACCCGCGTGGTGCGGTCGACCAGGTCGATCGCGGTGCACAGGCCCAGCGCCATGGCCCGGCCACTGGTCGAGCCGGTGGCCAGCAGGCCCTCGATCGCCGGGCCCAGCGGCCGCTCGCCGACCAGGCCCTGCAGGACCGCGGCGTACTCGCCGCTGACCCGCCCGGCCGCCGCGTGGCGCAGCAGCGCCCGCGACAGCTCGGTCGTGCGGCCGGCGGCCAGGGAGTAGACGCCGGCGGCGAACCGCTCGGCGGCCGGGTGCCCGAGCAGCACCAGGCCGGCCATGGTGCCGGCCATGACGTCGTCGCCGGCCGGGGTCAGGCCGGGGCCGAGACCCACCAGCCGGGCCGCGGTGCGCAGCGCCGCGTCGAGGTCGGCGCGGCGGACCGCGCCGCGCAGCGCGGCCAGCGGCCCGCCGGGACCGGCGGGCAGGCCGGGCAGGGTGAAGGCGCTGTGCGGCACGCCCTCGCCGTAGAGGGTGGTGCGCAGCTGGCGCACGCCCTCGGGCAGCAGGGCCGGCCGCGGGCTGGGCAGCCGGGGCCGCGGGTCCCACCACGCCGCGGCGCGCACCACCAGGTCGCCGACGACGATGCGGCCGCCGCCCACCTCGGCGGGGGCGCCGCTGGGCAGCGAGACCAGCGGGCGGCCGTTGCTCGGCCGGAACAGCACGCAGCCCAGCGGCAGCCGGGCGGCGTCGCTGGTCAGCACGCCGACGACGTCGCTGCCGCGGTCGGTGGGGACCTGCAGGTAGACCGCCGCCGGGGCGCTCATCAGCACGCGGGCCGGGCGCACCGGACCGCGCAGCAGGTCGGCCACCCCGGTGCTGGCCGAGGACGGGACGGCGGAGGCGGGGCGGGCCGGCGACGCCGTCCGCAGCGTCTCCTGGACCGATGCGCGCGGGAGCGGGATCAGGGGGACACCGGCGCGGGCCGCGCGTCCCCGTTCCGTGCCGGCGCCGCCGGTGGTGTGGTCGATGGTGCGCATCCGCTTCGTCCTTCCCCGTCGGGACAATGGGAGCGACCCTCCGCTCGAGTCCTCCCACGGAGCCGGTCCCACCGCTGGAGGCGGGAGGGCACCGGGATCGGTGACCGCCTACCATCCAGCGGACGGGTACTGGCCGGCTTCGAAGCTAAGCGGCGAGTCGCACGTCCTCGTATGGCGAATGTGGCCAAGAATGGGGGGTGCCGTCCAGGCACACCTGCCAGGTTCCAGCAACTCGAGAACACCATCGGGCCACTAGGAGGGCGAGTCGTGACGCAGGGTGAGGTCTCGATGGCCTCCGGGTCCTACCCGACCGCACCGATGTCGTTCCCGCGCGGATGGCAGTCCGCCGGGGCGGCGCGGGCGGCGACCCCGCGGCACGAGTGGCGCGACCGCGTCGGCCTGCGGCTCGACGAGGCCCTGCGGCTGCCCCGCCTCACCGGGACCGAGGTCGTCACCGGCCGCTCGGGCCTGGACCGGGTGGTGCGGCACATGGTGGTCGACGACCCCGCGGTCCCGCTGGCCACCGCCGGTCCCGACGTCGTCGTCGTCCTCGGCGCCCGGCTGCCCCCGGCCGACGCCGCCGACGCCCGGGCGCTGGTCGACCGGCTCGACCAGGCCGGCACCGCGGCGCTGGCCTACCGCCGGACCGAGGGGCCGCCGGCCGTGCCCGCCGAGGTGCTCACCGAGGCCGAGCGCCGCGGGCTGCCGGTGCTCGCGCTGCCGCCGACCGTGCGCATGGACGAGGCGGTGTCGGAGGTGCTCGGCGCGGTCGTGCGCAAGCAGGGCGAGGCGCTCACCCTCTCCGCCCGCATGCACGACCAGTTCATCGACGTCGCGCTCAGCGGCGGCGGCCTGGCCGAGGTCACCGACCGGCTGGCCACCTACCTGGAGGGCGCCGCGGTGCTGGGGCTGGGCCCCGACCGCGAGATCGTCACCAGCGCCGGGCCGCCGGAGGACGTCATCGAGATCAGCGACTGGCTGTGGCTGCTCGACGCCGAGGCCGAGGACGAGCTGGCGATGATGGCGCCGGCCAACCGCCTGTCGGGCGTGCGCGCCGACCAGACCGTCGTCACCCCCGCCGACGTGCTCGCCGACGCCGACCTGTCCCCGGCCGACGGCATCCTGCTCGTCCCGGGCCACCACGAGCTGCCCGGCGGGGTGGGGGAGTACGCCGTCGCGCCGATCATGGCCGGCGAGCAGCGGCACGGCTGGCTGGTCGCGGTGCACCGCACCGGGCAGATGGTGGTCGGCGCCGGGGGTGTCCTCGAGCGGGCCGCCGTCGTCTCGGCGCTGTCGGTCATCCGGCAGCAGGCCGTGCACTCGGTGGAGCTGCGGTTCCAGGGCGACCTGGTCCGCCGGCTGGTCGCCGGGTCGCTGCGGCACACCGAGCGCGCGCTGGCCCAGACCCGGTCCTTCGGCTGGCGCCTCGACGGCCCGGTCGTGGTGCTGGTGACGGCCACCGAGACCGCCGCCGACCCCGCCGCCGACCCCACCCGCGCCCTCGACGTCCTCGACCGGCTGGCCGACGGCTGGCGGGCCGCGCTGGAGTCGGAGGTCTCCGGGGCCGCGGTGGCGGGGCTGTCCACCGAGATCGTCACCGTGCTGCCGCTCGACGGCCGCACGCCCGAGGAGATCACCGCGCTGGTCACCGCGGTCACCAGCCGGGTCAACGCCCGGGTCCGGCGGGTGGGCCGGGTGCTGGCCACCGGCATCGGCCGCCCGGCGGGGTCGCTGTCGGCGCTGGGCGAGGCCTACCAGCAGGCGCAGCGGGCGCTCGGCGTCGGCCAGGAGATCCACGGCCCGGCCACCGTCACCCACTTCGACCAGCTCGGCGTGTTCCGGCTGCTGTCGCTCATCCCCGACAGCACCGAGCTGCGCAGCTACGTCGACGAGGTGCTCGGCTCGCTCGCCGACGCCGCCGACCCCGACTCCGCCGACCTGCGCGAGACGCTGCGGGTGCTGCTGGAGACCAACCTCAACGTCGCCGAGTCCGCCCGCCGGCTGCACTTCCACTACAACACGATGCGCTACCGCATCGGCAAGCTCGAGCGGCTGCTGGGGCCCTTCACCACCGACCCGACGCTGCGGCTGAACCTGCTGCTGGCGCTGCACGCGGCCCGGATGCGCGGCCTCGACCAGCCGCACCGGCCGCCGGTCGACGCCGGCCTGCTCCCGCCCGACGACGGCTTCGACGCCCTCGTCTAGGCGCTGTCCTGCGGATCTCGCCCGCCCCGGGCACCCGCCCGTGGCGGCGGATCCAGGGACGGGCTGCTGACGGACGACGTGCGGAGACGCGCACGTCCCGGCCTCGTGACCCGCCCCTCGGCGCACACCGTCCGGCCCCGGGTGCACGGAGTTCCGTCGACGCGCCCGATCCGGAGGTGGGGCGTCCCCGCGGGAACGCCTCCGTCCCTCGGTGCACCCGGCTCCCCGAGTGGACCCTGCGCTGCGACACTCCTGCAGATGACGACCCCGATCGGCTCCGAGGCGCAGCGCCGCAACCCGGCACTCGAGCCGCTGGCGCCGCTCCTGGGCGACTGGCGCACGACCGGGACGCACCCCCTCGTGCCGGGGACGACCTTCCACGGCCGCACGTCCTTCGCCTGGCACGAGGGCGGCGCCTTCGTGGTGGTGCGCTCGGAGATGGACGAGCCGGAGGTCCCCAGCGCCGTGGCGGTGATCGGCTCGGACGACGCCGCCGGCACCCTCACGATGATGTACGCCGACGAGCGGGGCGTCTCCCGCCGGTACACCGTCGAGGTGGGCGACGGCGAGGTGTCGTGGCACCGCGACGAGGCGGGCTTCGCCCAGCGCATGGTGCTCACCGTCTCCGGCGACGGCAGCCGACTCGACGGGAGGGGGACCATGTCGCACGACGGCGGCCCCTGGGAGGACGACCTGCAGCTGTCCTACGAGCGCATCGACCCGTAGGAGGACGCCACGCTCAGCCGGTCCGCAGGACGGGCCCTGGGCGTCGCGGTCAGCGGGCCGCCAGCCCGACCAACTCGTCGCTGACGTCCCACAGCTCGCGCGCCCGGGCGGGGTCGCGGCTCTCCGGAGAGGAGGGCGCCTCGACGCCGCGCTCGACGTAACGGCCGCTGGTCCCGTCCGGACCGGTGACCACCGCCGCGAGCTGGGCGGCGGCCTGCCCGGGCGTCTGCGCCCCCGGGAGCCGCTCGAGCAGCGGGGTCAGCGTGCGGTACACCGCCCGGGCCCAGAGCGGGTAGTCGCGGGCCAGGCCGGTGGCCGGCACCAGGCCGGGGTCGACGGCGACGGCGTCGACGTCGGGGCAGCGGCGGGCCAGCTCCCGGGTGAAGTAGACGGTGGCCAGCTTCGACGTCGCGTAGGCCACCTGACCCGACCCCGGGCGGGGGGTGGCCAGCACCCGCGGCGACTCCCAGCGCGGCCGGGGGTAGGGCCCGGACTTCCGCAGCGTGCCGAAGTGGGTGCCGCTGCTGAGCACCACGACCCGGCCGCCCGGCGCCAGGTGCGGCAGCAGCAGCCGGGTGAGCAGGTGGTTGCCGAGGTGGTTGACCGCGAAGGTGAGCTCGTACCCGTCGGCGGAGGCGGTCCCGGTGCTGCGCACCTGGACGCCGGCGTTGAGCACGAGGACGTCGAGCGGCCCCCGGTCGGTGATCTCGCCGGCGGCCGCGCGAACGGAGGCCAGCGAGGCCAGGTCCAGCTCCACCACGCCCGTCCCCGGGCCGAGGGTGGCGGCCACCTGCCGTCCCCGGGCGACGTCGCGGACGCCGAGCAGCACCCGCCAGCCCGGCGTGGCGGCGAGCAGGCCGGCGGTGACCCGGCCCAGCCCGGAGGTGGCGCCGGTGACCAGTGCGGTGCGGGTCCTGTCCACGACGGCTCCTGCGGTGGGAGAGGAGGATCCGGGACGGCGTCCCGATGTGGGACTCTGTGCCAGATCGGGACGACGTGTCAAGATGGCGGCGTGACCGAGACCGCCGCGCAGCGCCGGCGCCGCCGCACGCGGGCCGAGGTGACCCGCCGCGCCGTCGCGCTGTTCGCCGCCCAGGGCTACGGCGCCACCAGCACCGAGCAGGTCGCCGCGGCGGCCGACCTCTCGCGCAGCACCCTGTTCCGGCTCTTCGCCGACAAGGAGGACCTGCTCTTCGGGCTCGAGGACGACCTGCTCGCCGCCGCCTCGGCCGCCGTCGCCGACGTGCCGCCGGAGCTGCCGCCGTGGGCGGCGCTGCGGACGGCCGCGGTGCGGATCGCCGAGCAGGTGGCCCCGCTGCGGGACGTGCTGCTGACCCGCGAGCAGGTGGTCGCCACGGTGCCGGCGCTGGCCGCCCGGGCCGCAGCCAAGCACCGGCGGTGGGAGTCGGCGCTGGCCGACGGGCTGACCGCCCGGGGCGTCCCGGCCGGCGACGCGCTGCTGCTGGCCAAGCTGGCGCTCGGGTGCTTCGAGGTGGCGCAGGCCGACTGGCTCACCGGCGCCGCTGGCGACCTGCCCGCGCTGCTCACCGCCGCGCTCGACCGGCTCCCCGGCCTGCTCGAGCTCTGACCGGGGCGCCGACCGGGGAGCCGGCCTGCGAGCCGGCCTGCGGAGCCGGCCGTCGCGCGGCACCATCGCGGGCGTGACGGCGCCGGTGGACGAGCTCATCGACCGCATGCAGCGGCTGCTCGACGGGCTGGCCGCGGAGGGCGATCCCGCGCGGCACTTCCTCGGCACGTACCTGCGCACCACGCAGGCCGTCGGCGCGGCGATCGACGCCGGGCGGTTCGAGGACCCGGACTGGGTCACCGACTGGGACGTCGACTTCGCCGGTCTCTACCTCGACGCCCTCGAGGCGTACCGCCGCGACCCGGCGACCGCGCCGGCGCCGTGGCGGGCGGCGTTCGGGACCGGCGAGGGGACCCGGCCCGAGGGCCACGTGCTGCTGGGCATGAACGCGCACATCAACTACGACCTGCCCCGGTCGCTGATGCGGGTGATCGGCCCGGCCGACTTCGCCGACCCGCCGCTGCTGGACAGCCGCCGCCGCGACCACGAGTGCATCGACGAGGTCCTCGTCGGCCGGGTGGGCGAGGAGGACCGGGCGCTGGCGGCGGAGGGCAGCCGGCGCACCCTGCTCGACCGCGTCATGGGCGGGGCCAACCGCACCGCCGTCCGCGTGGTGCTGCGGGAGTCGCGGCGTAAGGTGTGGTCCAACACCCTGGCGCTGCACGCAGCGCGGCTGCAGGGCGCCGACGCCTACGCCCGCCGGGAGGCCCAGCTCGAGGCGGTCAGCGCCGCCCGGGTGGCCGACCTGCGTCGGTCCGGGCCGGTGCTGCTGCGGCTGGCCGTCCGCGGCTTCGGCGTCCTCCTGCCGGAGGACTGATCCCCCTATCGTGGAAGCGTGACGACCGGCCCGGGGGCCTCCCCTCCGGAGGTCGGCGCGCCGCCGCAGCGCCCGCGGCTCCGGCTGCGCGGGGTCGACGTGCTGCGCGGGCTCGCCGTCGTCGGGATGCTGCTCGTCGACAACCGCGGCAACGCGGCGATCCCCGACCAGCTCGAGCACGCCGCCTGGGACGGGCTGCGCGTGGCCGACGTCGTCTTCCCCGTCTTCCTGCTGGTCGTGGGCGTGTCGGTGCCCTTCTCGCGGCGGGCCCAGCAGCCGCGGCAGGCGCTGCGCCGGGTGCTGCGGCTGGCCGCCCTCGGCTGGCTGGTGGTCGCCGCGAAGTACTGGTCGCTCACCGCCGGGGTGGGCGTGCTCGGGCACATCGCCGGCGCCTACCTGCTGTGCTGGCTGCTGCTGCGGCTGCCCCGCCCGGCGCAGGTACCCGTCGCCGCGGGGCTGCTGGCCACGTTGAGCGTCCTGACGGTCACCCTCGGCGGGGGGCCGGACCGGTCGTGGGGGCGGACCGTGGACGCCGCGATCGGGGTGTCCTTCTCCGCCGAGGCGCCGCACTCCTACCTCGGCAGCGCCGTCACCGTCTTCCTCGGCGTGCTGGCCGGGCGGGTGCTGGCCTCCGACCCGGGGCGGGCGGCCCTCACCCGGCTGGCCGCGGGCGGCACCGCGCTCGTCGTCGCCGGCCTGGCCCTCGCGCCCCCCGTCGCGCTCAACAAGCGGCTGTGGTCGCCGTCGTTCGTCCTCGTCACCGGCGGGATCGCGCTGTTCGCGCTGGCCGCGCTGCACTGGCTGGTCGACGTGCGCGGCGTCGTCCGCCCCTTCCGGCCGCTGGAGGTGCTCGGGGTCAACGCCGTCGTGGCGTTCGTGTTCTCCGAGATCGTGTTCCGGGCGGTCCTGTCGCACGCGGTCCAGCCCGCGGTCGACGACTGGGTGACCTCGGTCGCCGGCGCGGTCGTGTCCGCCTGGCTCTACCCGGTGCTCTCGATCACGGTCGTGTGGGCGCTGTGCGCCGCGCTGCTGCGCCGCGGGATCGTCGTCCGGGTCTGACCCCGCTCAGTCGCCGTCCGGCGCGGGTGGCGGGCTGCCGCCGATCGGCTCGGGCACGCTGCGCTCGAGCAGCCGGTTCGCGCTCACCAGGGTGATCCCGCGGTCGGCGATCTGCCGCAGCGCCGTCGGCAGCGCCGCCACCTCCAGCTCCCGCCGCTGCGCCAGCGCCACCGCGAAGGCCGCCTCGGGGTCGAAGGTGCCGCGGCCGATGCCGTCGTGCAGGCCCAGGACGTCGCCGGCCTGGACCGTCTGGCCCATGTAGTCCTCGATCTCGGTGACCTCCTTCTTGTCGCCGGGGCCGCGGGTGACCGACCAGATGTAGGTGTCGTAGCCGAGCTCGGCGGCGATGCGCAGCGCGTAGCCGGTGAGCTCCCCGCGCGGGGGCCGGAAGCTGGTGAACGGCTGCCCGAGCAGGGCCTCGATCTCGTCCTTGCAGCGGACCATCTCCTCCTTGGTCTGCTCCTGGGTGAGCGTGGTGAGGTCGCGGTGGGTCCAG
This sequence comes from Geodermatophilus sp. SYSU D00814, assembly GCF_054050055.1. Taxonomy (NCBI): domain Bacteria; kingdom Bacillati; phylum Actinomycetota; class Actinomycetes; order Geodermatophilales; family Geodermatophilaceae; genus Geodermatophilus; species Geodermatophilus sp. SYSU D00814. Next base: position 92,698 of record NZ_JBJGYP010000015.1, on the reverse strand, counting down.
GTGTGGTTGCCGATCTCGTGCCCCGCGGCCACCACGTCGCGCAGCACCTCGGGGTGGTGGACGCCGTTCCAGCCCATGACGTTGAACGTCGCGGTCAGCCCCGCCTCGTCCAGCGCGTCGAGGATGCGCGGGGTGTACTCCGGCGTCGGGCCGTCGTCGAAGGTGATCGCGGCGACCGGCTCGGTCACCGTGGTGTTCCAGACGACCCGGCGGGTGCCGAGCCGGGCCACCCCCTCACCCTCGTCGGCGGCGCCGGCGGCCTCGAAGAAGCGCTTCTCGGCACTCGCGGTCGCCCGGCGCCGCGCGTCGTCGTCGCCGGTGGTGACCAGCGCGGCGCCCGTCGCGCCCACCGCCAGGCCGGCCGCGCCCGCCCCGGCCCCCAGCAGGAACCCTCGCCTCGTCGTCATGGGAACGGTCTAGACCCGGTGGCGGGGCCCTGGGAAGCCGCACGTCCTCGCGCTGCCGGATCACGCCGGCGGCCGCAGGCTGTCCACGGTGCCGCACCCGCGGCGCGGGAGGAGGACCGCATGACCGACGCCGGCCGACCACTGTCCGGGAGGGTCGCCCTGGTCACCGGGGCGTCGTCGGGGATCGGCGAGGCGACGGCGGTCGCGCTCGCCCGGGCCGGTGCCGCCGTCGCGGTCGGCGCCCGCCGCGCCGACCGCCTCGCCGCGCTGGCCGAGCGGCTGCGCGGCGAGGGCGCGCGCGTGCTGGCCCTCGACCTCGACGTCACCGACGAGGCGTCCTGCCGCGACGCCGTCACGCGCACCCGGGCGGACCTCGGCGGCCTGGACGTCCTGGTGAACAACGCCGGCGTGATGCTGCTGGGCACCATCGTCGGCGCCGACGTCGAGGACTGGCGGCGGATGGTCTCGACCAACGTGCTGGGCCTGATGTACACGACGCACGCGGCGATCGACGGCATGCTGGAGCAGGGCTCCGGCGACGTCGTGAACGTCTCCAGCGTGGCCGGGCGCACCGCGCGGAGGGGCGCCGGCGTCTACAACGCCAGCAAGTGGGCGGTGAACGCGTTCAGCGAGTCGCTGCGCCAGGAGGTGACCACCCGCGGGGTGCGCGTCTCGCTGGTCGAGCCGGGGGCGGTGGCCACCGAGCTCACCGACCACATCACCCAGCCAGAGGCGAAGGCGGCCACGCAGCAGATGGTCGGCGGGATGACGCCGCTGCAGGCCGAGGACGTCGCCCGCGCGATCGTCTACGTCGTCAGCCAGCCGCGGCACGTGGCGGTCAACGAGGTCCTCGTCCGGCCCACCGACCAGGAGCGCTGAGCTCCCCGTCCGCCGCGCTACCCGGCCCCGCCGGGCCGGCGGCCCAGGGAGCCGGTGACCGCGTCGGTCCACTCCGGGGCCGCGGCGACGTCGGCGAGCCGCGGCGCGGTGAGGACGACGACGTAGCCGTCCGGGTCGGTCGCCACCAGGTCGCGGGTGAACCAGGGCGTGTCCACCGGTCCCTCGACGGAGCCGCCGGCCGCGTGCCGCCGCAGCCGCGCGGCCCGCTCGTCGAGGTCCTCCTCGCCGGCGGCGAAGCCGACCCGCGGGCCCGGCGTGGGCCGCCCGGGGACCAGCAGCAGGTCCTGGTAGCGCTGCCGGCGCAGGTGGACCAGGGAGTCCGTCCCGCCGGGGCCGGGCAGCGTGGCCAGCACGACGAACCCGAGGGCCTCATACCAGCGCGTGGTCGCCGCCAGGTCGCTCACCGGGAAGGTGACGAACGCGGGCATGGGGTAGACGTCCCGGTCCACGCCGGGGGCTGCGGTGTCGGTCATGCGCGCGAGCGAAGCGCCTGACGTGGCGTCAGGGTCAACCCCCGGTGACCTGCCCAGGCATTGGAAGCTATCCGCACGTCCGAACGGCCGAGACGTGCGGATAGCTTCCTTTGCCGCACTAGTCGGAGAAGACCTCGATCGAGGCGCCCATCTCGACCAGCCGCTCGTAGAGGTGCTCGTAGCCGCGGGCGATGATGTCCACGTTGCGCAGTACCGACGTGCCGCGCGCGGCCAGCATCGCCAGCAGGATGCACACCGCCGGGCGCAGCGCCGGCGGGCAGACCACCTCGGCGCTGCGCCAGCGGGTCGGGCCGGTCACCAGCACCCGGTGGGGGTCCATGAGCCGCACGTCGGCGCCCAGGCGGGTCAGGTCCGACAGGTGGATGGCGCGGTTGTCGTAGACCCAGTCGTGGATGAGCGTCGAGCCGGTGGCCGAGGCGGCGATGACGGCGAAGAACGGCAGGTTGTCGATGTTGAGGCCCGGGAACGGCATCGGGTGGATCTTGTCGATCGGGGCCTTGAGCTGCGAGGGGCGGATGGTGATGTCGGCCAGCCGGGTGTGGCCGTTGTCGGCCAGGTACTCCTCGGAGAGGGAGTGGCGCAGGCCCATCTCGGCCAGCACCGCCAGCTCGATCTCGAGGAACTCCACCGGCGCGCGGCGCACGGTGAGCTCCGAGCCGGTCACGATGCCGGCGGTCAGCAGGCTCATCGCCTCGACCGGGTCCTCGCTGATCGTGTAGTCGACGTCGGCGTCGAGCACCGCTCGGCCGGTCACGGTGAGCGTCGTCGTCCCGAGGCCCTCGACGCCGACGCCGAGCAGCTGCAGGTACAGGCAGAGGTCCTGGACCATGTAGTTGGAGCTGGCGTTGCGGATGACCGTGGTGCCCTCGGTGCGGGCGGCGGCCAGCAGCGCGTTCTCGGTGACGGTGTCGCCGCGCTCGGTCAGCACGATGGTGCGCCGCTCGGTCGCCGTCGGGGCGACGGTGGCCTGGTACTCGCCGGCGTGCGCCTCGATCGCCAGCCCGAAGGGCCGCAGCGCGATCATGTGCGGCTCCACGGTGCGGGTGCCCAGGTCGCAGCCACCGGCGTAGGGCAGCCGGAACTCGCGGGCCCGGTGCAGCAGCGGGCCGAGGAACATGATGATGCTGCGAGTGCGGCGGGCGGCGTCGGCGTCGATGCCGGCCAGGTCCAGCTCGTCGGGGACCTGCAGGGTCAGGTCGCGGCCGGCGGCGTCCCAGGTGGCCGAGACCCCGATGGAGCGCAGCACGTCGAGGATGCGGTCCACCTCGACGATGCGGGCGACGTTGCGCAGCGTCGTCCGGCCGCGGTTGAGCAGCGCGGCGCACAGCAGCGCCACCGCGGCGTTCTTCGACGACTTCACCGTCACGCTGCCGCGCAGCGGGGTGCCGCCGGTGACCCGCAGGTGCGTGGGGCCGGCCGGGCCCACGCTGATCAGCGCGCTCTCCAGCGCCTCGGACAGCCGGCCGAGCAGGTCCAGGGTGAGGTTCTGGCCGCCCTGCTCGATGCGGGCGACGGCGCTCTGGCTGGTGCCGAGGCGCTCGGCGAGCTGCTGCTGGGTCAGGCCGCGGTGCCGGCGGGCGTCGCGCACCAGCGCGCCGATCCGCACGGCGGCGCCGCTGGCGGGGGGCAGGGCGGACGAGGGGGCCGTCGTCTCGGCCGGGAACTCGGTCGCGGTCACGGGAGGCCACGGTATCTCGTACGTGAGATGCACCGGCGAGGCGCGCCGGGGAGGACCGGTCCGCCCGGAGCGGCAGACTGTGCCCATGGACGTCCTGGTCACCGGGGGAAGCGGTCAGCTCGGCCGGAGGGTGGTGCCCGTCCTGCAGCAGGCCGGCCACGCGGTCCGGCAGATGTCGCGGCGCGGCGCGGGGCCCGGCGGGGTGCGCGCCGACCTGGCCACCGGCCGCGACCTGCCGGCGGCCGTCCGCGGCGTCGACGTCGTCGTGCACGCGGCCAGCGACCCGCGGGGGGACCCGTGGCAGGTCGACGTCGCCGGCACCCGCCGCCTGGTGCAGGCCCTCGACCGCGCGCGCGTGCAGCACCTGGTCTACGTCTCGATCGTCGGCGTCGACCGGGTGCCCTGGAACTACTACCGGGCCAAGTTCGCCGCCGAGCAGGTGCTGCTGGCCTCCGGCCTGCCGGTGACGCTGTTGCGGATCACCCAGTTCCACCACTTCGTCGACGAGATGCTGGCCACCGCCCGCCGCGGCCCGGTGCTGCCGGTGCCGATGGGCTGGCAGGCCGCACCGGTCGACGTCGGGGAGGCGGCCGCCTTCGTGGCCGAGGTCGCCTCCGGTGCGGCGACCGGCGACGTCGTCGAGTTCGGCGGGCCGGAGGCGCTGTCGGCCGCCGAGCTCGCCCGCGCCTGGGCGGCCGCCCGCGAGCCCGGGGTCCGGGTGGTGGCCACGCCGCTGCCGGGACGGCTCTCGGCGGCCTTCCGCGAGGGCGGCGTGCTGCCCGGCCCGGGGGCCGCGCGGGGGCGCCGCACCTACGCCGAGCACCTGCGGGGCGCCTGAACCGCGGCGATCCTGCCGGACTCCGCGCCGGGCCTGCCGTCCCGGTGCGGTGTCCGGAAGTCGCCAGCGCGGCGTCGGTGCCGGTCCCTAGGTTCGGGGACGTGCCCCCAGCCCGCCCGGTCTCCCTGCCCGTCCTCACCGCCGTCACCGTCACCGTGCTGGCGTGGGCGTCGGCCTTCGTCGGCATCCGCGCGGTGGGCGCCGACCTCTCGCCCGGGGCCCTGGCGCTGGGGCGGCTGCTGGTCGGCGCGGCGGTGCTGGCGCTGCTGTCGGTGGGCCGCGGGTGGGTGGCACCGACGCCGCGCGAGTGGCGGCTGCTGGCCGTCTGCGGGGTCGGCTGGTTCGCCGTCTACAACGTGGCGCTCAACGCCGCCGAGCGGCACCTCGACGCCGGGACGACGGCGATGCTGGTCAACGTCGGGCCGATCCTCATCGCGGTCCTGGCCGGCGTCTGGCTGCAGGAGGGCTTCCCGCGCTGGCTGGTGGCCGGTCTCGCCGTCGCCTTCGCCGGGGTGCTGCTCATCGGCGTCGCCGGCCGGCAGGGCGGCGGTGACCTGCTCGGCGTGCTGCTGTGCCTGGTGGCCGCGGTGACCTACGCCGTCGGCGTGGTGGCGCAGAAGCCGGTGCTGCGCCGGCTGCCGCCGCTGCAGGTCACCGCCACCGCCTGCGCCATCGGGGCGGTGTGCTGCCTGCCGTGGGCCGGCGCGCTGGTGACCGAGCTGGCCACCGCGCCGGCGTCGTCGGTGCTGGGCACGGTCTACCTCGGGGTGGTGCCCACGGCGCTGGCGTTCAGCACCTGGGCCTACGCCCTGGCGCGCACCGAGGCCGGCCGGCTGGGCGTGACCACCTACCTGGTGCCGCCGCTGGTGGTGCTGCTGTCCTGGCTGCTGCTCGACGAGGTCCCGGCTCCGCTGGCGGTGGTCGGTGGCGTGGTGTGCCTGGCCGGCGTGGCGCTCTCGCGCCGGCGCGGGCCGGTGCGCGCCCCGGCGCCGGCCCGGCAGCCGGCCTGACCGGAGGTCCGGCCTAGAGGTAGGCGCGCGGGTCGACCGCCGGCGGCAGCTCGCCGGGCACGATCCGCCGGCCGGTGACCGCGGTCGGGATCAGCCGGAGCCAGTGCCCGTGCTCCCCGGGCGCCCAGGGCTGCAGGCCGGTGGCGGAGGTGCGGGCCACGAGGTCGGCGCGGTGCCCGGGCCCGACCTCCTCGGCGAGGCCGCGCACGAGGACGCTCCATCCGCTGCGGGTGCGCCGGTCGATCTCGTCGACCTCGAAGGTCACGTTGGCGTGGTCGGCGGCGGTCAGCTTGGTGCCGGGGGCCGTGCGGATGACCACGGTGGTGCCGTCCATGGCGTAGTTGACCGGGAAGACCAACGGGTGGTGCTCGGCGTTGACGGCCAGCCGGCCGATCTCGTGCGAGGCGAGCAGCCGGTAGCACTCGTCGACGGGGATCTCCTGCAGCGTGGTCTCGGAGCTCACCTGCCCATCGTGGCGGCGGGCGGGGGCGGCCGCGACCGGTTCAGCGGCGCCGCGGGCCGGCCCAGGGGTCGTCGGGGTCGAGGTCGTCGTCGTGGTCGTCGGAGGGGCCGTCGTCGGGGGAGCCGGCCTGCGGACCGGTGCCGGTGGTGCCGCGCCGCTGCGCCGCCGCGGCCCGGCGGGCGGCGGCCTCGAGGGCGTCGTCGCGCTCGGCGGCGCTGCGGGCGCGGGCCAGCCGCTCCTGCTCCCGCGCCTCGGCGCGCGACCGGCGGCCGCCGGGCCCCGGCTCGTCGCGGGTGCGGGTGAGCCACCACAGGGCCGGGCCGGCCAGCGCCAGGCCGATCGGCAGCACGTAGGCCGCGGCCCGCTCGGTGCCGCCCTCGCCGAGCAGCCCGACCACCCCGGCGGCGTAGAAGACCGTCATCGCGGTGCCGAACAGGCCGAGCAGGACCACCGTGGTCCCCAGCGCCTCCGACCACGGCCGCACGGCGTAGGCCAGCGCCATGAGGCCCAGCCCGCCGCCGACCAGGTACAGCACCGCGCCGGTGGTGTGCAGCGACGGGTCGGTCAGGCGGGGGAAGACCCCGACCAGCAGCACGCCGAGCGCGGCGGCGCCGAGCAGCGCCACCGCCGGGCGGGCGGCGCGCCCGCGCAGCGCCGGCAGCAGCGCCACCGCGCCGGCGCCGATGAGCGCGGCCTGCACGACGAACGAGGCGTTCATCAGGGTGGAGCCGGGCCGGGTGGGGTCGCCCAGCGCGCTGATGACCTCCGCCGAGCGCGAGTAGGGCACCTCCGAGCTCAGCTGCGCGATCGTCTCGACGACGAAGAACTGCAGGGTCAGCAGCCAGGCGAGCGCGCCCCAGGTGATCCGCTTCCTCGACACGCGTCCCATGGTCCCAGCCGCGTCGCGGCCGGCTGCGGTGTCACGGGAGGTGGGCGAGGACGGCGGCGTACTGCGCCGGGGTCAGGTAGGAGGGGTTGCTGCCGGCCGGCGCGCGCAGCACCTCGGCGTCCCGCGCGGCCGGGTCGGCCAGCAGGTCGGCGCGGGGGATCGGGTCGGGCAGCAGGGTGAGCCGGACGACCACGACCGGGCCGTCGTCACCGGTCGCCACCTCGGCGGCCAGCACGCCGGTGGCGTGCACCCCGGGGCGGTCGCGGCCGCTGAGCCACAGCAGCACCGGCTGCCCGGGCCGCACGAGGCCCAGCCGGTAGGACGGCCGCAGGCAGCGGGTCACCTCGTGCGTCTGCCCGGGGCGCCAGCCGGGGACGACGGCGTCCGGCGGCCGGGCGGTCTTGACCACCCAGCAGCCGACGCCGTCGGGCCCGAGCCGGGTCACCGGCGTCCGCGCGGGACGCACCCCGGGGTCGCCGTTCAGTCGGTCGCGGCGTGGAAGTCCGCCCCGGCCGGGTCGGCGTCGTCGGAGCCCACGGCCTGCCGCTCCTGCTCGGTGCGGTGCTGGAGTTCGTCGTCGTCGGGCCGGGGGTCGGCCTTGCCGTGCTGCTGGCGGTCCCGGGGCGCGGACTCCTCGGTGTCCATGACGTCGTCGAGGGTCGGGCGGTCGGGTGGCGTGGTCATCGCGGTACCTCCGTGGTCGGTTCTCTCCGGGAGGCCATAGCCGTCCCGTCGCCGGGGAAACGCCTCACCGCTGCTGCAGGGCGGCGGCGGGCAGCCACGCCTCGACCAGCACCGGCCCGTGCGGACCGGGGACGGCGTAGGCCACCCGGCCCTGCCAGCCCCCGGGCCGCTGCCGCCACTCGACGAGCAGGCCGGGGAGCCGGCCGGAGGCGCCCGGCGGGTCGTGCACCCAGCAGTGCCGGCCGGTGTCGTCCCGGCGCGGGGGCGGGAGGGCGCCGGCCGCCGGGGGCGGGCCGGCCGGGCGGACGCCGGAGTCGGCGGCGCGCTCGCCGAGCGACGGCCGTGACGACCCCCGGTGCATCCCGCCTGCCACCTGCGCAGTCTGGCACGCCGGTCGAACACGCGTTCGGTCGACGACGGCGCCGGACGACCGCGTGTCGGAACCGCGACACGCCGGTACCGGTGGGATCGGGGTCACACTGCACGCCGCAGTCATCCGACCGTCACACCCCGTTGTCGGCCCGGGCACCTCGTGTGCCCACCATGTGGACGTCCCCGGCGCCTCTCGAAGGGTTCTCCGTGCGCTCATCCCCTGGATCCCGGCGCGTGCTCGCGCGCCGCGCCGCCCTCGGCACCGCCGCCGCCTCCCTGGCCGTCGTGGGCCTCCCCGCGATCGCCTCGGCCGCGCCCAGCACGCCGTTCATCTCCGAGATCCACTACGACGACGCCGGTACGGACACCGGCGAGTTCGTCGAGGTCGAGTTCCCTGCCGGGACCTCGTCGGCTGGCTGGAAGCTCTTCCTCTACAACGGCAACGGTGGCGTGGTCTACGACGCCGTCTCCCGGCAGACGCTCCCGTCGGTGACCGGTCCCGCCGTGGCCGTGGTCGACTACCCGGCCTCCGCCGGTGTCCAGAACGGCTCGCCCGACGGCCTCGCGCTCGTGGGTCCCGACGGCACGGTCGCGGAGTTCCTCTCCTACGAGGGCGTCTTCACGGCCGTCGGTGGACCGGCGGACGGGATGGTCAGCACCGACATCGGGGTGTCCGAGGAGGGTGTTCCCGAGGGGCAGTCGCTGTCCCGTCGGTACGACACCGACACGCAGGCGCTGCGGTGGTTCGGCCCGGCGGCGAGCACCAGGGGTTCGGTGAACCCCACGTTCACCCCCGAGCCCCCGCCCCCGCCGGCCGGCGTCTGCGACACCACCCCGACCTCCGAGATCGGCGCCGTGCAGGGGACCGGGGCCACCACGCCGGTGAACGGGACGACGGTCACCGTCCGCGGCGTCGTCGTCGGCGACGTGCCCGGACTGTCCGGCTTCTACCTGCAGGACCCCGACGGCGACGGCGACCCCGCCACCTCCGACGGCGTGTTCGTGTTCAGCCCCGTGGCGGTGGACCTCGGCGACACCGTGGCGGTGACCGGGCGGGCCAACGAGTTCGGCGGCCAGACGCAGATCACCTCCCAGACCGACGTCGCGGTGTGCGCCGACGGCGACGAGGGCGACCTGCCGGCCGCCGTGGCGCTGGCGCTCCCGGCCACCGACGCCGAGCGGGAGCGGCTCGAGGGCATGCTCGTGGCCCCCGACGAGGACCTCGTCGTCAGCGACGTCTTCCAGCTCGTGGGCGGCGCCCAGGGCGGCTTCGGCGAGCTGCTGCTCGCGGCCGACGGCGTGCTCCTGCAGCCCACCGAGGTGGCCCGGCCGGGCACCCCGGAGGCCACCGCCGTCGCCTCCGACAACGCCCGCCGCCGGATCGTCCTCGACGACGCCTCCACCGCACGCACCGGCGTCACCAACCACCCCTACCTGACGGCGGCCGACCCGATCCGGGTCGGCGAGACCGTCGTGTTCACCGCCCCGACGGTGCTGGGCTACGGGTTCAACAACTGGCGGCTGCAGCCGGCCGACGGCACCCCCGAGGGCACGATCGGCACGCTCGGCGAGCGCCCGGAGGCGCCGGACCCGGTGGGCGGTGACGTGCAGGTGGGCGCGTTCAACGTGCTCAACTACTTCACCACCCTCACCGGGCCCGACGCCCGCGGCGCGAGCAGCCCGGCGGAGTTCGAGGAGCAGGCGGCCAAGATCGTCAGCGCCATCGAGGCGCTCGGGGCCGACGTCGTCACCCTCATGGAGATCGAGGACACCGACTCCACCGGTGCCAGCCCGGGCGACGCCGACGGCGCCCTCGCCGACCTGGTCGGCCGGCTGAACACCGCCGCCGGGTACGACAAGTGGGCCTACGTGCCGCTGCCCGAGGAGCTTTACGCCGTCGACCGCGACGTGATCCGCAGCGCGATCATCTACCAGGACGACGTCGTGCAGCCGGTCGGCGACCCGGTGGGCCTGGTCGACGAGGAGGTCTGGGACAACGCCCGCGAGCCGCAGGCGCAGACCTTCGTCAAGGACGGCGACGCGTTCACCGTCGTCGCCAACCACTTCAAGTCCAAGGGCGCGGGCGGGGCGACCGGCGACAACGTCGACGCCGGCGACGGCCAGGGTGCCTACAACGGCGACCGCACGCGGCAGGCCGCCTCGCTCGCCGCGTTCGCCGACCGGTTGCGCGCCGAGACCGGGGACGAGGACGTCGTCCTGCTCGGTGACTTCAACGCCTACAGCCAGGAGGACCCGATCGTCGCCCTCCGCGACGCCGGCTACGCCGACCTGGGCGAGGAGTTCGACCCGGGCCGCTACAGCTACGTGTTCGACGGGCTGTCCGGCTCGCTCGACCACGCGCTGGCCACCGCGGCGCTGGAGGAGAAGGTCACCGGGCTGGCGCACTGGAACATCAACGCCGTCGAGTCGTCGGCCTACCAGTACGACGGCGACCCGGCGCTCTACGAGGCCGACCCCTACCGGTCCAGCGACCACGACCCGCTGGTCCTCGGGATCGACCTGGACGAGCGCTGCAACGGGCTGGCCCCGACCATCCGCGGCACCGACGGGGACGACACGCTGCGCGGCACCACCGGCGTCGACGTGATCATGGGTCTCGGCGGCAACGACACGATCACCGGCGGCAACGCCGACGACGTGATCTGCGGCGGCGCCGGGGACGACCGGCTGTCCGGGGAGAACGGCGACGACCGGCTGCTCGGCGGCTTCGGCGCCGACACCCTCGAGGGCGGCAACGGCGACGACACGCTGGTCGGCGGTCCGGGGGAGGGCGACGTCCTGACCCAGGGCCGCGGCACCGGGAGCAGCGAGCCGGAGGGCGCGGAGTCCTAGGCGTCCGCTGGACACGCGACCGGCGCGGTCCCCTCGGGGGCCGCGCCGGTCGCGTGTCCGGAGGAGTTCAGTCGGCCGTGCGCCGCACGCCGTCGGCCAGCACGCGGGCGACGTCGCGCAGCAGCGGCTGGCCGGCCAGCTCCTCCACCGGCACCGGCAGCGGCAGCGACCAGTTGGGCCGGTCGGTGGTGCCGGGCACGTTGGGGCGGCGCCGCACGCCGAGGGCGTCGTCGAGGGTGGCCGACAGCAGCAGCGACGGCGCCCGCGCCAGCAGCTCGTGGGCCCGCTTCACCGCCGTCTCCGCCCTGGCGTTCCGCCGCAGCCCGGGCAGCTTCTCCAGCAGCGACGCCCGGCCGCGCTCGAGCTCCTCGTCGGTGCCGGTGCCGTACTCGCGCTGCTCCTCGACGTCCTCGCCGCTCCACAGGCCCGCCACGGTGGGCAGGTCGTGGGTGGTGACGGCGGCCATCGCCGCCTCCGGCCACCCGGCGGGGTCGTCCTCCTCGAACCACAGCAGCCGGTAGCTGAGGACCCCGTGGTCGGCGAGGGCCTCGCGCACGCCGTCCTCGACCGTGCCGAGGTCCTCGCCGACGACGACCGCCTGCGCCCGGTGGCTCTCCAGCGCGACGATGTCCAGCAGGTCCTCGGCCGGGTAGCGGACGTAGGCGCCGTCCGCGGCGCCGCCCTCGGCGGGCACCCACCACAGCCGGAACAGGCCCATGACGTGGTCGATGCGCAGCCCGCCGGCACCGGCCATCGTGGCGCGGATCGACTCGACGAACGGCTCGTAGTCCGCCGCGCGCAGCCGCCAGGGGACCAGCGGCGGGGAGCCCCAGTCCTGGCCCTGGGAGTTGAACGCGTCGGGGGGTGCGCCCACCGACGCGCCCTGCGCCAGCACGCCCTGCCAGGTCCACGCGTCGGCGCCGCCGCCGGCCACGCCGATCGGCAGGTCCTGGATGACGGTCATGCCCTCGGTGGCCCGCTCCAGCTGCAGCGACAGGCACCACTGCAGCCAGGCGTGGAAGGCGACGTCGCGCTCGTGCTCGGCGACGAACCGGCCGACCGCCTCGCTGCGCGGGTCGCGCAGCTCCTCGGGCCAGGTGTGCCAGTCCGGGCCGTGGGCGTCGGCCAGCGCGCACCAGGTGGCCCAGTCCTGCAGCTTCTGCCCCTGGTGCCACCACCAGTCGGGGAAGGCGGGGTCGTCGCGGCCGGTGGCGTCGAAGACCCGGCGCAGCACCTCCCGCTTGCGCGCCCAGATCGCGTCGCGGTCGATCAGGTCGCCGTCGGACAGCGCCCGGCCGGCGTCGCCGTCGACGTCGACCCGGTCGGCACCGGGAACCTCCTCGACGCGCAGGTACACCGGGTTGCGGAAGCGGCGGGTGGCCGGCAGGTAGGGGCTGGCCTCCTGCTGCGGGGTGGGGGCGACGGCGTGCAGCGGGTTGATCAGCACGAACCCGGCGCCCTGACCGGCGGCCGTCTCGCGCACGGTGCGCAGGTCGGCGAGGTCCCCGATGCCCCAGCTTCCCCGGCCCCGGGTGGCGTAGAGCTGCACCGCCCAGCCCCACGCGCGGTCGGTGGGCAGCCAGCAGCGGCCCGGCGAGACGATCAGCCGCCGCTCGGGGCCGCCCGCGGGGCGCAGCCGGTGGTAGCCCAGCGGGAAGTCCTCGGGCAGCTCGCCGTCGACGTGCCGGGTCGAGCCGTCCTCGAGGGTCACCTCGGCCTCGTCGACCTCGAGGACGTCGCCGGGGCGGGCCACGATCGGCGCCCGGTCCTCGAGGTCCTCCGGCGGCTCGCCGATCACCTCCCGGAGGCGGTCGATCGTGGCCTGGGCGACCTCGTGTTCCTCGTCGAGGGCGTCGAGCCAGGTGGCGTCGATGCCCCACCGGTCGGTGCTGGGGGTGCGTGTCACCCCCCGATCCTCACGGTGGGCCGCTCCGCGCGCAGCGCAGCGGCGACGTGGTGCCGGTCTCGTCGGCTCCCCGGGCCCCCGCAGCCCCGAGCAGGCGGAACGCCGCCGTCCGGCGGGCGCGGCCCGCCGGGCTGCGGTAGGCACGACCGGTGACCGTGATCGGCTTCCACAACTCCCACGAGCAGGTGCACCCGGCCGACCTGCTGACCGCCGTCCGCCACGCCGAGGAGGTCGGCTTCACCGCGGCCATGTGCTCCGACCACTTCGCCCCCTGGAACTCCGCCCAGGGGCACTCGGGCTTCGCCTGGTCCTGGCTCGGGGCGGCGCTGGCCACCACCGGCCTGCCCTGCGGCGTGGTCAACGCCCCCGGGCAGCGCTACCACCCCGCGATCATCGCCCAGGGCGCGGCGACGCTGGCGGCCATGTTCCCGGGCCGCTTCTGGATGGCGCTGGGCAGCGGGCAGGTGATGAACGAGCGGATCACCGGTACGCCGTGGCCGCCCAAGCGGGTCCGCGACGCGCGCCTGCGCGAGTGCGTCGACGTCATCCGCGCCCTGCTGGCCGGCGAGGAGGTCACCCACCGCGGGCTGGTCGACGTCGAGCGGGCCCGGATCTGGTCGCTGCCGGAGCAGCAGCCGGCACTCGTCGGGCCGGTGATGAGCGTGCCCACGGCGCGGCGGCACGCCGACTGGGCCGACGGGATGATCACGATCAACCAGCCGCACGACACGCTGCGCGAGCTCACCGGCGCCTACCGCGACGCCGGCGGCCGGGGGCGGCTCGTGCTGCAGGTGCACCTGTGCTGGGACCCCGACCCGGAGCGGGCGAAGGCGATCGCCTACGAGCAGTGGTACACGAACACGTTCCCGCCGCCGCTGTGCTGGGACCTCGACGGCCCCGAGGCGTTCGAGCAGGCCAGCGCCTACACCCCGCAGGAGGCGGTCGAGGGCGCGGTGCGGGTCAGCTCCGACCTCGGCCAGCACGCGGCGTGGCTGGCCGAGTACGTCGACCTCGGCTTCGACGAGATCTACCTGCACCACGTCGGCAAGGAGCAGCGGCCCTTCCTCGACGCGTTCGGCGAGCACGTGCTGCCGCAGCTCGGGGTCACCCGGCCGCAGCCCGCCGTGGCGCTGGACGGGCCGGGGGGCCCGCGCCGGCCGCGGCAGGAGCCCGAGCCCGGCCCGTCGTTCGTGCTGCCCGAGGGCCGCCCCGGCGGCTGACCCCGCCGAACGCGCACCTGCGGCCGCTCGCGTCGGCGTGTCCGCGCGTGTCACCGGCAGCAACTGACCACTCGACGTCCTGCCCGCCCGAGCCGAGGGAGCCCGCATGAGGATCACCGACACCGCCGACCTGTGGTGGAAGACGGCGGTCGTGTACTGCCTCGACGTCGAGACCTACATGGACTGGAACGGCGACGGCGTCGGCGACTTCGAGGGGCTGGCGCAGCGCATCGACCACCTGGCCGACCTCGGCGTCACCTGCCTGTGGCTGATGCCCTTCTACCCGACCGCCGAGCGCGACGACGGCTACGACATCACCGACTTCTACGGCGTCGACCCGCGGCTGGGCAGCCACGGTGACCTGGTCGAGGTCATCCGCACCGCCAACGACCGCGGCATGCGCGTGATCGCCGACCTCGTCGTCAACCACACCTCCATCCGCCACCCGTGGTTCGAGCAGGGCCGGCAGGCCCGCGACGCGCCGTTCCACGACTTCTACGTCTGGCGCGACGACGAGCCGCCGGACACCTCCGACCAGGTCGTCTTCCCCGACCAGGAGGAGTCCACCTGGACGTTCAACGAGCCGACGGGGGAGTGGTACCTGCACCGCTTCTACAAGGAGCAGCCCGACCTCGACGTCACCAACCCGCGCGTGCGCGACGAGGTCGCCAAGATCATGGGCTTCTGGCTGCAGCTGGGGCTGTCGGGCTTCCGCGTCGACGCCGTCCCGTTCTTCCTCGAGACGCAGGGCGAGGACCCAGACTTCCCCGACCCGCACGAGTACCTGCGCGACCTGCGGTCCTTCCTCGGCCGCCGCACCGGCAGCGGCGTGCTGCTCGGCGAGGTGAACCTGCCGCACGAGCAGCAGCGGGACTTCTTCGGCGGGGACGACGGCGACGAGCTGACCATGCTGTTCGACTTCGTCGGCATGCAGGCGACGTACCTGTCGCTGGCCCGCGCCGACGCCGGCCCGCTGGTGCAGGCGCTGACTGCGCGCCCGTTCGTCGACCCCGACAGCCAGTGGGCGACCTTCGTCCGCAACCACGACGAGCTGACCCTCGACAAGCTCTCCGACGACGAGCGGGCCGAGGTGTTCGCCGCGTTCGGCCCCGAGGAGCGGATGCAGGTCTACGGCCGCGGGCTGCGCCGCCGGCTGCCGCCCATGCTCGACGGCGACCCGCGCCGGGTGCGGATGGTCTACAGCCTGCTGTTCAGCCTGCCCGGCACGCCGGTGCTGTTCTACGGCGAGGAGATCGGGATGGGGGAGGACCTCGACGCCGAGGGCCGCCTCGCCGTCCGCACGCCGATGCAGTGGACGTCGGGTCCCAACGGCGGCTTCTCCACCGCCGACCCCGACCGGCTGCCCGGCCCGGTGGTCAGCGGCGGGTTCGCGCCGGAGTTCGTCAACGTCGCCGACCAGCGCCGCGACCCCGGCTCCCTGCTGTCGTTCGTGAAGCTGCTGATCCGCCGCTACCGCGAGTCGCCGGAGCTGGGCTGGGGGTCGTTCCGGGTGCTGGAGCAGCCGCACGCGGCGGTGCTGGCGCACGTCTGCGAGTGGGACGACGGCGTGATGCTCGCGGTGCACAACCTCGGCGCGGAGCCGGTCACCGTGCCGCTGACCCTCGACGGGTGCGACCCCTCCGCCGTGCTGGAGGACCTGCTGCAGGAGGGGACGACGCCGCTGGGCGAGGGCGGCGCGGTGGAGCTGGCCCTCGACGGCTACGGGTACCGCTGGCTGCGGGTGGTCGCCGCGGACAGCCGCCGCCTGCCGTGACGGCCCGGGGCAGCGCAGGCCAGCCCGGGTCCGGTCGGACGGGCCCCCTAGCCTGACGTGCGATGACCGAGCCGACCGTCCCCCCGCAGCCGCCCGTCCCGCCCGCCGGCGCCACCGCCGTCCAGCCCACCGTCCACCCGGCCGTCCAGCCGACCGGGCAACCCGCCGGCCCCGCCGTGCAGACCGCCGGCCCGGCCGTGCCCCCCGCCGCTGCCGGTGAGCCGCTGCCGGCCGGTCAGCTGGCCACCGGCCCGGTCTCCGGACGCCCACCGGCACCGCCGGCGCCCGCGCACCGCCGGCGCACCGGGCCGATGACGCGGATGGGCCCGTGGGCGCCGGTCGCGGGCGCCGCGCTGGGGCTGGTCGCCGGGCTGGTCGCGGCGCTGCTGCTGGCCGGCCGCGCCGAGGCGTTCGCCGAGGAGCTGTCGCTGGTGCTGCTGGTCGTCGGGCTGACGCTGCTCGGCGCCTCCGGCGTGCTGCTGGCCGACGAGGTGCGGCTGGTCCGCCGGGGCACGCGCGACGCCGGCGTCCGCCCGTCCTGGGTGGAGGCCACCGCGGGGCTGGTCAACGGGCTGACACCGGCGCGGCTGCTGCTGGCCGCCGCGGCGTTCGTGCTGTTCCTGGCCGCCTACACCGGCCGCTGAGGCGGGCCGCTCAGGAGACGGTGTCGGGGTCGCGCAGGGTGGCCGGGTCCAGCCGGCCCTCGACGATGTCGTCGGCGACGTCGTCGACCACCCGGCCGGTGGCGAAGGCGTGCGCGCGCAGCACGGTCAGCGTGTCGACGACGTCGAGGCCCAGCGCCACGGTGGCCACGCCGGTGGCCTGCCAGACGCGGCTGCGGCGGCGGGCGTCGGGGGAGTCCCACCAGCGGGCGCCCTCGTCGACCGGGGCGGCGCCCGAGGAGCGCACCAGCTCCTCGGTGAGCACCAGCAACGCGGCCTCGACGTCGTCGCGCGGCACGGACGTGAGCGTGTCCAGCTCGCGGGCGTAGAGGTCGACGATCACCGTCGGCCCCAGCGGCGGGGCCAGCGGCAGGGAGAACACCGCCCGGTAGGGCGTCTCGCCCAGCAGCGCGCTGTGCAGCTCGGGCCAGTTGCGGTTGATGTCCTCGATGTCGAAGACGATCGCCCGGCCGGTGTCGTGGGCGCGCAGGCACGGCCCGTCACCGGCGGTGAACTGCAGCTGCTCGGCGTGCGAGGTGGTCCGGTCACTGGCGCCGATCGGCGTCCGCAGCCCCGCGCCCTCGTGGATGCTCAGCGCCGCGCCGTCCACGCCCACCGCCTGCGCGAACGCCCGGGCCAGCCGCGAGGGCACCATCTCCGGCCCGTCCTCGCTCCCCGTCGCCGGCTCCTGCAGCGCCTCGAGGAACCGTCCTGCCGCGTCGTTGGTCGTCACCGTCTGTCGTCCTCCCTGTCCACCGCCCACCATGGTGCCCCGCCCCTCCGGGCACCACACCGGGTGGCCTCAGCCGTAGGCGTCCAGCGCCAGCACCACCGCCAGACCCAGCCCGGCGAGGCCGATCAGCCGGCGCAGCAGGGCCTGCGGCGCCCGGCGCACCACCCGCGGCCCCAGCCGGCCGCCGGCCAGGCAGCCGAGGGCCAGCGGCAGCACCGCGCTCCACGCCACGGGGGCGAGCACCACGAAGCCGACGGCGGCCACCGCGTTGGCCACGCCCAGGACCACGTTCTTGAACGCGTTGCTGCGCGGCAGCCCCTCGCCGGTGCCCAGCAGGAACAGCGCGAGCAGCAGCACCCCGGCCGCGGCACCGAAGTACCCGCCGTACACCGCGACCAGCGCCGTCCCGGCGGCCAGCCACCACGGGTCGCGCCGCCCGTGCCGGCGCATCCCCTCGGCGGCCAGCTCCCCGGGCGGGCGCTGCAGCACGATGGCCAGCGCCGCCCCGCCGATGAGCAGCGGCACCAGCCGCTCGAACGCCTCGGCCGGGGTGAGCAGCAGCAGCCCGGCACCGGCCGCGCCGCCGAGCACCCCGGCGGCCACCAGCGGCAGCAGCCGGCGGCCCTGCCCGGCCAGCTCCGGCCGCGAGGCGCTCACCGACCCGACGCTGGTGAGCACCAGGGCGACGGTGTTGGTGACGTTGGCCGTCACCGGTGGCAACCCGGTGGCCAGCAGCGCCGGGTAGCTCACCAGCGAGGCCAGGCCCGCGATGCTGCCCGACAGGCCCGCGCCCAGCCCGGCCAGCACCAGCAGGGCCCACTCGAGGACGGTCACGGGCACCGGGGCCGGAGGGCGCGCATCGGGACGAGCCTGTCACGGCCCCCGGCCCGCGCGGCTCACCGGGCGAGCAGCACGACGACCGCGACCGCGCCGAGGACGACGATCGCCGTCCGCAGCGCCGCCTGCGGCAGCCGCCGGCCGTACCGGGCGCCCAGCGGGCCGCCGGCCGCCGACCCGGCGGCGACCAGCGCCGCGGCGGCCCAGTCCACCCGGTCGGTGGCGACCAGGACGTAGGTCAGCGCCGCGACCGCGTTGACCGTCGAGCTGAGCACGTTCTTCAGCGCGTTGAGGCGCTGCAGCGGCTCGGCGAGCAGCAGGCCGAACAGGCCGACCTGCAGCACGCCCTGGCTGGCGGCGAAGTACCCGCCGTAGCTGCCGGTGGCGTAGGCGGCGGCGACCAGCCCGGCCAGCCGCGGCCCGCGCGGGACGGTGCCCGGGTCGGTGCGCCGGGCGGCGAGCCGGCGGGTCAGCAGCGGCTGGACCGCGACCAGCACGACGGCCAGCCCGACGAGTGCGGGCACCACCGCCTCGAACGCCGAGGCCGGCAGGGTCAGCAGCAGCACGGCGCCGGTGAGCGCGCCCAGCGCCGAGGCGGGCACCAGCCGCAGCAGCAGCCCGCGCTGGCCGGCCAGCTCCCGCCGGTAGCCCACCGCGCCGCCGACGCTGCCGGGGACCAGGCCGAGGCTGTTGGACACGCTCGCCGTCACCGGCGGCAGCCCGGTGGCCAGCAGCACCGGGAAGGTGACCAGCGTCCCGGACCCGACGACGGCGTTGACCGCGCCCGCGGCCAGTCCCGCCGCGGCGACCGCGACCGCCTCGAGCGGCGTCACCCGGTCACCGCCGGGCCCTCACGCCGGGCCGGTGACCGCGGCGAGCAGGGCGTCGTCGAGCGGCCGGTCGGCGTAGACCAGCCGGACGGCGTCCGGGTCGGGGTTGCCGGCGTCCGGGCCGCGCCAGACCAGCGACAACCCGGCCCGCTCGGCCCGGCCGCGGGAGCGCTCGTTGTGCTCGAGCAGGGAGGCGACGACCGGGCGGTCCGGCGCGACGGCGTGCGCGGCGTCCAGGGCGGCGGTCACCAGCTCGGCGGCCAGGCCGTGGCCCCACGCCGGCGGGGTGAAGCGGTAGTAGAGGTTCCACCACGACCGCCCGGGCGGGCAGGCGCAGCCGCCGGTGCCCACCACCTGCCCCGGCCGCAGTCCCGGGACGTCGGCGTCCTCCCGCAGGCGGGCGGTCCAGTAGCCCAGCCCCGCGTGCCCCCAGTCCTCGAGCGAGTGCCCGATCCGGGTGGCCACCTCCTCGGGCGAGGTCACCCGGCCCGAGGGCAGGTGCGCCCACGTACCGGGGTCGCTCAGCAGGGCGAGGTGCTCGTCGGCGTCGGCCGAGGCGACGGCGTCCAGCCGCAGCCGCGCCGTCGTCACCGAGGTCAGGTCCCCGCTCCTCACGACCACGCGTCGTCCCGGCGGCCGGCACCGACCACCCGCAGCACGAGCTCGCCGGCCTCGTCGGAGGCGGCGAGGTCGACCTCGGCGTCGATGCCCCAGTCGTGGTCGCCGGCCGGGTCGTCGACGATCTGCCGGACCCGCCACACGCCGGGGGCCGAGCGGTCCCACACCAGCAGGCCGGGGCCGCGCGCGTCGGCGCCGGTTCCCACCTCGTCGTGCTCGGCGAAGTAGGCCCGCACCACCTCGCCCCAGCGCTCGGCGTCCCAGCCGGAGCCGGCGTCGAGCTCGCCGAGGTCGTACCAGCGCCGCCGCGCCCACAGCTGCACGCGGGAGAACAGGGCGTTCCGGACCATCGCGGTGAACGCCCGCTCGTTACCGGTCAGCGGGCGCGCCCGGGCCGGGACGGCGACCGGCTCGTCGAGCGGCTGGTCCGGGCTGGTCAGCTGCTCCCACTCGTCGAGCAGGCTCGAGTCGACCTGCCGGACGAGCTCGCCGAGCCACTCGACGACGTCGGTGACCTCCTCGGTGCGCGCCGCGGCCGGGACGCCGGAGCGCAGCGCCTTCACCGCGTCGGACAGGTAGCGCAGCACCGCGCCCTCGGAACGGGTCAGGCCGTAGGCGGAGACGAACTCGCGGAACGTCATCGCCCGCTCCCACATCTCGCGGACCACCGCCTTCGGCGAGGGGTGCGCGTCGCGGGCCCACGGGTTGCTGCGGACGTAGACGTCGAAGGCGTGCTCGAGCAGCTCCTCCAGCGGCTTCGGGTAGGTGACGTCCTCGAGCAGCTCGATGCGCTCCTCGTACTCGATGCCCTCGGCCTTCATCTGCGCGACCGCCTCGCCGCGCGCCTTGTTGGCCTGGGCGGCGAGCACCTGCCGCGGGTCGTCGAGGGTGGCCTCCAGGACGCTGACGACGTCGAGGGCGAAGGTGTCCGAGTCGGGGTCGAGCAGGTCGACGGCGGCCAGCGCGAACGTCGACAGCGGCTGGTTGAGCGCGAAGTCCGGCGGCAGGTCGACCGTCAGCCGGTAGCGGCGGCCGTCGGGCTCCGGCTCGGGCAGCCGCTCGAGCACGCCGGCCTGCAGCAGCGAGCGGGCGATGCCGATCGCCTCGCGGACGTGCCGCAGCTGCCGCTTGCGCGGCTCGTGGTTGTCGGTGAGCAGCCGTCGCATGGCCCGGAACGGGTCGCCGGGCCGGTCGACGACGTCGAGCAGCATCGCGGTGGTCACGCGGAAGGAGCTCGACAGGGGCTCGGGCTCGGCGGCGACCAGGCGCTCCATGGTCGCCTTCGACCACGGCACCATCCCCTCGGGCGCCTTCTTCCGCACCAGCTTGCGGCGCTTCTTCGCGTCGTCGGCGACCTTGGCGAACTGGCGCAGGTTCTCCACCTCGTGCTCGGGCGCCTGGACGACGACGGTGCCCGCGGTGTCGTACCCGGCGCGGCCGGCGCGCCCGGCGATCTGGTGGAACTCGCGGGCGTTGAGCAGCCGGGTGCGGGTGCCGTCGTACTTGCTCAGCGCGGAGAACACGACGGTGCGGATGGGCACGTTGATGCCCACGCCGAGGGTGTCGGTGCCGCAGATGACCTTGAGCAGGCCGGCCTGGGCGAGGGTCTCCACCAGCCGCCGGTAGCGGGGCAGCATCCCGGCGTGGTGGACGCCGATGCCGTGACGCACCAGCCGCGACAGCGTCTGCCCGAACGCGGAGGTGAACCGGAAGCCGCCGATGGCCTCGGCGATGGCCGCCTTCTCCTCCTTGGAGCAGACGTTGACGCTCATCAGCGCCTGCGCCCGCTCCAGGGCCTGCGCCTGGGTGAAGTGGACGACGTAGACCGGCGCCTGCCGGGTGTCGAGCAGCTCCTGGATCGTCTCGTGCGCCGGCGTCGTGGCGTACCAGTGGTGCAGCGGCACCGGCCGCTCGGCGGAGGCGACCAGCGCCGTCGGCCGGCCCGTGCGGCGGGTGAGGTCCTCGCGCAGCCGGGTGGTGTCGCCCAGCGTCGCGCTCATCAGCAGGAACTGCGCGCGGGGCAGCTCCAGCAGCGGCACCTGCCAGGCCCAGCCGCGGTCGGGGTCGCCGTAGAAGTGGAACTCGTCCATGACGACGAGGCCGATGTCGGCGTCTGTGCCCTCGCGCAGCGCGGTGTTGGCCAGCACCTCGGCGGTGCAGGCGATGATCGGCGCGTCCCGGTTGACGCTCGCGTCACCGGTGAGCATGCCGACGTTGGCCGCGCCGAAGACGCCGCACAGCGCGAAGAACTTCTCGCTGACCAGGGCTTTGATCGGCGCGGTGTACCAGCTGCGCCGGCCGGCGGCGAGCGCCGCGTACTGCGCGCCGGTGGCCACCAGCGACTTGCCCGATCCGGTCGGCGTCGCCAGGACGACGTTGGCACCGCTGACCAGCTCGATCAGCGCCTCCTCCTGGTGCGGGTACAGCGGCGTGCCGCCCGCCTCCGCCCAGGCGGCGAAGGCGGTGAACAGCTCGTCGGCGTCGTCACCGCGCGCCTGCAGGGCGGCGAGGTCGCCGGGGTCGTCGAGGAGAGGGAGGGGAGCCGTCCCCGCCGTCGTGGAGGTCGTCATCGTGGGGGACAGCGTTCCCGACGGCCGCGACCTTCCCGGCGGGGCACCGGCAGGTCACGGAACGGCAACGACCGGTCCAGCCGGCGTGTGCGGTGGCCGAACTCGGGAGACAAGGTGAACAATGGGTTAACGGGAGGTGGATGCGACGATGCGTGTAGAGGAACGACCGCTGATCCGGTGGGTGCCCGTGGTGGACCGGCACGGCCACCGGCACCTGGAGATGCGCTGGGACGCCGCCGCGCTGGGCGCGCCGGCCGAGACCATGCGGCCGGGCCGCAGCGCCTGACGTCCGGTCGGGTTCCGCAGCCGGGTGCACGGGTAGGCGGACGGCGACGCCGCGCGGGGAGACCACCCGCCGTGTCGCCGTCCGCCTGTCCGTGCACCGAGGAGAACCCGTGTCGTCACCCCGCCCCGAGTCCCAGCCCGAGCAGTCCCAGAGCACGCCCGGCACGCTGGGCGAGATGGACCCCAAGCCCGACCACGGCGAGGAGAGCTACCGCGGGTCGGGGAAGCTGACCGGCAAGGCCGCCGTCATCACCGGTGGCGACAGCGGCATCGGCCGCGCGGTCGCCATCGCCTTCGCCCGCGAGGGCGCCGACGTCCTCATCTCCTACCTGGACGAGCACGAGGACGCCGAGGACACGAAGAAGTACGTCGAGGAGGCCGGCCGCAGGTGCGTGCTGGTGCCCGGCGACATCTCCGACCGGGCGCACGCGAAGACGATCGTCCCGAAGGCCGTCGAGGAGTTCGGCAAGGTCGACGTCCTGGTGAACAACGCCGCCTTCCAGATGACCCACGAGACGCTGGAGGAGGTCCCCGACGAGGAGTGGGACCACACCCTCGCCACCAACCTCACGGCGATGTTCGTGCTCTGCAAGGACGCGGTCCCGCACATGCCCTCGGGCGGGTCGATCATCAACTCGTCGTCGGTGAACTCCGACATGCCCAGCCCGAGCCTGGCGCCCTACGCGATGACCAAGGCCGCCATCGCCAACTTCACCGCCAGCCTCGCGCAGATGTACGCCGAGAAGGGCATCCGGGCCAACAGCGTCGCGCCGGGCCCGGTGTGGACGCCGCTGATCCCGGCGACCATGCCCGAGGAGAAGGTGGCCAGCTTCGGCCAGCAGGTGCCGCTGGGTCGCGCCGCGCAGCCGGCCGAGCTCGCGCCGGTGTACGTGCTGCTGGCCAGCGACGAGGCGTCCTACGTGTCGGGCGCGCGGGTCGCGGTGACCGGCGGCAACCCGATCCTCTAGGCGGGTCCCGCGATGATCAGGTGACCTGGTCCCCGGGCGTCCTCCCGCACGTCCCACCGTGCGGGAGGACGCCCGGGGATCAGGTCACCTGATCGTGGCGGAGGGGTTGCCCGCGTCAGGCGGTGACGCGCTCGACGTCGAAGACGCCGTCGACGTTGCGCACCGCCTGCAGCACCGCTCCGAGGTGCGCGGGGTCGGCCAGCTCGAAGGTGAACCGGCTGACCGCCACCCGGTCGCGGCTGGTCTGCACCGACGCCGACAGGATGTTCACCCGCTCGTCGGCCAGCGCCTTGGTGACGTCGGAGAGCAGCCGGTGCCGGTCGAGCGCCTCGACCTGGATCGCCACGAGGAACACCGACCCGGGGTGGCTGGCCCACTCGACCTCGACCAGCCGCTCGCTCTTGCGGCGCAGGTCGGCGGCGTTGGTGCAGTCGGTGCGGTGCACGCTGACCCCGCCGCCGCGGGTGACGAAGCCCAGGATGTCGTCGCCGGGCACCGGGGTGCAGCACCGGGCGAGCTTGGCCCAGACGTCGCTCATCCCGTGCACGACGACGCCCGGGTCGCCGCTGCCGGTGCGCCGGTGCACCGCCCGGCGGGTGGGGATCGCGGTCTCGGCGATGTCCTCGACCGCGCCCTCGGCGCCGCCCAGGGCGGTCATCAGCTTGTCGACGACCGACGCCGCCGAGATCTGGCTCTCCCCCACCGCGGCGTAGAGCGATGTGACGTCGGCGTAGCGCAGGTCCTTGGCCAGCGTGGCCAGCGCGTCCCCGCCGAGCAGCCGCTGCAGCGGCAGCCCGGCCTTGCGCATGGCCCGGGTCAGCGCCTCCTTGCCGGCCTCGACGGCGTCGTCGCGCCGCTCCTTGGTGAACCACTGCCGGATCTTGGTGCGCGCCCGGGAGGAGCCGACGAACCCCAGCCAGTCCTTCGACGGGCCGGCCGTGGGCGAGCGGGAGGTGAAGATCTCCACGACGTCGCCGTTGGACAGCTTGCTGTCCAGGCTGACCAGCGCCCCGTTGACCCGGGCGCCGATGCAGCGGTGGCCGACCTCGGTGTGCACCGCGTAGGCGAAGTCGACCGGCGTGGCCCCGCCGGGCAGGCTGACGACGTCGCCCTTGGGCGTGAAGACGAAGACCTCCTGCGGCCCGAGGTCGTAGCGCAGGGTCTCGAGGAACTCGCCGGGCTCCTGGGCCTCGCGCTGCCAGTCGAGCAGCTGGCGCAGCCACAGCATGTCGTCGGGGGTGCCGACCTTGCTGGCGCCGAACTCGCCCGGGCCCGGCCGCCCGCCGGTGCGGGCCTTCTCCTTGTACTTCCAGTGCGCGGCGATGCCGTACTCGGCGGTGCGGTGCATGTCGTGCGTGCGGATCTGCAGCTCGACGGGCTTGCCGTGCGGGCCGATCACCGTCGTGTGCAGCGACTGGTACATGTTGAACTTCGGCATCGCGACGAAGTCCTTGAACCGCCCGGGCACCGGCTGCCAGTGCGCGTGCATGATCCCCAGCGCCGCGTAGCAGTCGCGGACGGTGTCGACCAGGATCCGGATGCCGACCAGGTCCCAGATGTCGGTGAAGTCCCGGCCGCGGACGATCATCTTCTGGTAGATCGAGTAGTAGTGCTTGGGCCGGCCGGTGACGACCGCCTCGATCCGGGCCGCCTTGAGCTGCTCGGTGACCGCGGTGGTGACCTCGGCGAGGTAGGTGTCGCGCGAGGGGGCCCGCTCGGCCACCAGCCGGACGATCTCGTCGTAGCGCTTGGGGTAGAGCGTGGCGAACGCGAGGTCCTCGAGCTCCCACTTGATGGTGTTCATGCCCAGCCGGTGGGCCAGCGGGGCGAGGATCTCCAGCGTCTCGCGCGCCTTCTTCTCCTGCTTCTCCGGCGGGAGGAAGCGCAGCGTGCGCATGTTGTGCAGCCGGTCGGCGAGCTTGATGACCAGCACCCGCGGGTCGCGGGCCATCGCGACGATCATCTTGCGGATCGTCTCGGCCTGGGCGGCGTCGCCGAGCTTCACCTTGTCGATCTTGGTGACGCCGTCGACGAGGTGGGCGACCTCCGGGCCGAAGTCGGCGCTGATCGCCTCGAGCGTCTTGCCGGTGTCCTCGACCGTGTCGTGCAGCAGCGCGGCCACCAGCGTGGTGGTGTCCATGCCCAGGCCGGCCAGGACGGTGGCCACGGCCAGCGGGTGGGTGATGTAGGGGTCGCCGCTCTTGCGCTTCTGGCTGGCGTGCGCGGCCTCGGCGACGTCGTAGGCGCGCTGCAGCAGCGCGAGGTCGGCCTTGGGGTGGCTCTGCCGGTGCAGGGCGGCCAGCGGCTCGAGGACCGGGCGGACGACGCCGCTGCGCTGCCCGGCGACGATCCGGCGGGCCAGCCGGTCGCGGACGCGCCGTGGTCGCGGGGCCCCGGTCCCGCCCTCCTCCGGCGGCTCGCTGCCGACGTCGTCGGGGCGGCGGACCAGCGGCCGGCCCGGCAGGGGGGCGGTCTGCTCCGGGTCCTGGACCGTCGGGGCCGGGGTGTCCTGCGCGGCGGGGGCCACCTGCCCGGGCGGTACCGGGCCGCCGGGCTGGTCGGGCCGCGCGCCAGCCACGCGGGTGGCGGGCGCGTCGGGGGCCACGGGACTCCTGCCGGCAGACGAGGGAGGACCTCTCCCATGCTAACCGGGAGAGGTCACGGAACGGCCTCCGCAGGGCCGGACCTCCCCCCTAGGCGGTCCACAGCGCGTGCACGGCGTGCGGCACCAGCCGCTCGCGGCCCCCGAGGGCGGTCAGCTCGACGACCACCGACACCGCGGTGACGACGCCGCCGAGCTCCTCGACCAGCGCGACCGACGCCGCGAGCGTGCCGCCGGTGGCCAGCACGTCGTCGACCAGCAGCACCCGCTGCCCGCGCCGCAGGGAGTCGGTGTGCATCTCGACGGTGGCGGTGCCGTACTCCAGCGCGTAGTCGGCCCGGACGCACTCGCGCGGCAGCTTGCCGGCCTTGCGCACGGGCACCACGCCGACGCCGGCGCGCAGCGCCACCGCCGCGGCGAGCAGGAAGCCGCGGGCCTCGACGCCGACCACGACGTCGAAGCCGGGGTCGCCCGGGACACCGTCGTCGGCGTGCGCCACCGCGGCCGCCCGCGGGTCCTCCAGCGCCGGCGCGGCCAGACCCTCCACCACCCGGCGGAAGGCCGGGCCGTCGGCGAAGACCGGCGTCAGGTCCCGGAACAGGACCCCCGGCGCCGGGAAGTCCGGGACGTCGACGGACAGCCCGGCGATGAGCTCGTCGAGCGGCTCGGTACCGGTCACCGCCGCTTCTTGGTGCCCGGGCGCTGCGGGCGCTGACCCGGGCGCGGGGCCGCCGTCGCCCCGTGCGGCCGGCGGGGGGCCTCCGGACCCACCGACGCCGGGGACTCCACCACCACGTCGGCCCGCGCGGGACCGAGCGTGTCGACGTCACGCTCGGCGAGCGCCACCCCGCCCCGCGGCGCGGCCCGGCGGTTGCGCCGGGCGCTGGCCACCGGGCCGGCGGCGGCGCGGCCGCCGGACCGGGCGGCGGCCGACCGGCGGGCGAGCACCCGGCGGCGCAGCGCCTGCACCCCGGGCTCGCGGTCCTTGAGGTCGGCGACGATCGGGGTGGCGAGGAAGATCGACGAGTAGGCGCCGGCGGCGAGGCCGACGAACAGCACCAGCGCGAGGTCCTTGAGGGTCCCGACGCCGAGCAGCCCCGCGCCGACGAACAGCAGGCCGGCGACCGGCAGCAGCGCGATCACCGAGGTGTTGATCGAGCGCATGAGCGTCTGGTTGACCGCCAGGTTCGCCGCCTCGCCCCAGGTCATGCGGGCGGAGCGCTCGAGGTCGCGGGTGTTCTCGTCGACCTTGTCGAAGACGACGACGGTGTCGTAGAGGGAGAACCCGAGGATGGTCAGCAGGCCGATGACCGTCGACGGCGTGACCTCGAACCCGATCAGCGAGTAGACGCCGGCGGTGACGACGAGGTCGTGCAGCAGGGCGACGATCGCGCCCACCGCCATCTTCGGCTGGAACCGGATGGCGAGGAACGCGATGACCGCGACCAGGAAGACCGCCAGCGCCAGCAGCGCCTGGTCGGTGATGTCCTGGCCCCACTCGGCGCTCACCGACTCGGGGCTGACCTCGTCCGGCGCGATCCCCGCGGCGTCGGCGACCGCGTCGACGACCGCGCGCTCGCCGTCGTTGTCGAGGCCACCGGTGCGCAGCAGAACCGTGTTGCCGCCGACCACCTGCGCCGAGGCGACGTCGGCGCCGGCGTCGGTGGCCGCCTCGCGGACGTCGGCGAGCTGCTCGGTGCCGCCGGGCAGCCGGAAGCTGTTGCCGCCGGCGAAGTCGATGCCGAAGTTGAAGCCGCGGAACAGCATCGAGGCGATGCAGACCAGCACGACGACGGCGGTGACCTTGTAGATCAGCCGGCTGTGGCCGACGACGTCGAGGCCGGCCTCGCCGTTGTAGAGCCGGTGCGCCAGCGACGCGCGGTGCGGCGGGCGGACGGTACGCCCGTCGCCCTCGGCGGGCAGCCCGGCCTCGGCGAGCGCCTCGTCGTCGGCGGCCGCGGCGGCGTCCTCGACGGCGTCGGCACCGGCACCGCGGGCCTCGTCGGCCTCGGTGCCGACCGGCACCTCGTCGTCGCGGGTGGTGTCCCCGCGGGGGTCGCGGTCCTGCGGGCGGCTCATGCCTGGCTCCTGTCCTGGGGCGCGCGGGCACCGCTGCCGGCGCCGACCAGCTCGCGGTCGGCGGCGACGACGGGCGCGGCCGAGCGGCGCGAGCGGTCGACCCGGCCGAGGCCGGAGAAGCGGCTCCGGCCGAAGCCCGGGAAGCGGGCCAGCACCGCCATCAGCGGGTGGGTGAAGAGGAAGACGACGACCAGGTCGAGCACCGTGGACAGGCCCAGGGTGAACGCGAAGCCCTTCACGTCGCCGATGGCCAGCCAGTAGAGGATCGCCGCGGCGAGGAAGCTGACGGCGTCGGCCGAGAGGATGGTGCGGCGGGCGCGCACCCAGGCCCGCGGCACCGCCGAGCGCAGGCTGCGGCCCTCCCGGATCTCGTCCTTGAGCCGTTCGAAGTAGACGACGAAGGAGTCGGCGGTGATGCCGATCGCCACGATGAACCCGGCGATGCCGGCGAGGCTGAGGGTGAAGCCGATCTCGCGGCCCAGCAGCACCAGGCTGGCGTAGACGACGACCGCCGACAGCACCAGGCTCGCGATCATCACCAGGCCCAGCAGCCGGTAGTAGAGCAGCGCGTAGACGAACACCAGGGCGATGCCGATCGCCCCGGCGATCAGGCCGGCCCGCAGCTGCTCGGCACCCAGCTCGGTGGAGATCGACTGCGCGGTGGCCTGGGTGAAGGTCAGCGGCAGCGCGCCGTAGCGCAGCTGGTTGGCCAGCTCCTCGGCGCTCTCCTGGTCGAAGGAGCCGGTGATCGTGGTCTGCCCGTTGATGGCGCCCTGGATGGTGGGCGCCGAGACCACGCGGCCGTCGAGGGTGAACGCGACGTTCGTGCCGACGTTGGCGGCGGTGTACTCCGCCCAGGTGGCCCGGCCCTCGCTGTTGAAGTCCAGCAGCACGACCCACTCGCCGGTGGTCGGCTGCGTGCCGGCCGAGGCGTCGGCGATCTCGGTGCCCTCGATGATCGTCGGGCCGAGGAGGTACTTCTGCGTGCCGTCCTCGCTGCAGGCGGCGACGTGGTCGTCGGGACGGGCGACCTCGCTGGTCACGTCGTCGGGCGAGCAGGTCAGCGTGGCGTACTCCGCCGCCGCCTCCTCCTGCGTCACGGCCGGCCGGTCGGGGTCGAGCGCCGGGTCGCTGACGGCGCCGTCGGACGAGCTGGACTCCGCGGCCGCGGAGTCGGTGGGCGCGGCGGAGTCGGTCGGCGCGGCGGCGTCGCTCGGCGCGGCGGCGTCGCTCGGGGTGGCGGCGTCGCTCGGGGTGGCGCCGTCGGTGGGCGCCGCGGGGTCGGTGGTCTCGGCGAGGACCGCCGGCTCCGGGCCGGTGATCACCGGCCGGAACCGCAGCTGCGCGGTCTGGCCCAGCTCGCGCGCCTGCTCGCCGTCGTCACCGGGGACCGAGATGACGATGTTGGACTCGCCCTCGGTGACCACCTCGGCCTCGGCCACGCCGAGGCCGTTGACCCGCTGCTCGATGATCTGGCGGGCGAGCTCGAGGTCCTCGGGCGCGGGGGCCTGACCGTCGGGGGTGCGGGCGGTCAGCGTCACCGTCGTGCCGCCGCGCAGGTCGAGCCCGAGCTGCGGCGTGCGGTCGGTGCCGGTGAGGAAGATCAGGCCGTACATGACGGCGACGATCAGGATGAACGCGCCGAAGTACCGGCTCGCGGGCAGGGCGCGGTTGGCCACCGGACGCCCCGTCAGAGGGTCTTGCCGGTGGAGCCGTCACCGCGCCGGTCGTCCCGCGCGGTCTCGTCCACCGTGGGGTCGGCCACCGGGTCGACCGCCGGGTCCACGACCGTCTCCCCGGTGGCGACCGGGCCGGCGATCCCGCCGGCCGGCGGGCGCACCTGCAGGACCGCCTGGCGCGCGTAGGTGACGACGACGCCCGGGGCGATCTCGACCTGGACGGTCTCCGGGTCGCCGAGGCCGGCCACGGTGCCGTGGACACCCCCGGCCATGACCACCGGGACGCCGATCGCCAGCGCCGACTGCGTCTGGGTCTGCTGGCGCTTGCGGGCGCGCGCCGGCAGCACCACCAGGGCGACGAAGGCCAGCACGAGCAGGAGCAGGGGGAACAGTTCCACGACGGTGGTGCCTCTCTACCGCGTCGGGTGCACGCGGTCGGTGCGGCCCGGGTCGGGACCGCTCGGGTACGTCGGTCGAGGCGCACGGGGCCGGCCCCCGCCGACACCGGGTCGCGGAGCCGGGACCCGAACGGCCCGGCGAGGGGCCGACTTGCGCGCCAGCGCCGATCAGTCTAGGCGTCGAAGAGCGGTTCCGACGACGAACCCGGGTCACGCGCGGCGCCCGTGCTCCCTCCGAGGGGGATCCCGCCACGCGGCAGCGGGCGGCCGAGGTGCCGCCAGGCCGCCTCGGTGGCGACCCGCCCGCGGGGCGTGCGGGCCAGCAGCCCGGCGCGCACCAGGAACGGCTCGCACACCTCCTCGACGGTGTGCGGCTCCTCCCCCACCGCGACGGCGAGGGTGCTCACGCCCACGGGCCCGCCGGAGAACCGGGAGACCAGCGCGTCGAGCACCTCGCGGTCGAGCCGGTCGAGGCCGAGCTCGTCGACGTCGTAGAGCGCGAGCGCGGCCCGGGCGACCGCGCGGGTCACCCGCCCGTCGGCCTCGACCTCGGCGTAGTCGCGCACCCGGCGCAGCAGCCGGTTGGCGATGCGCGGCGTGCCGCGGGACCGGCGGGCGATCTCGGCCGAGCCGTCGGCGGTGAGCTCGACGCCGAGCAGGTCGGCGCTGCGGGCCAGCACCTGCTGCAGCTCGGCGGGCTCGTAGAACTCCATCTGCCCGACGAAGCCGAACCGGTCGCGCAGCGGGCCGGTGAGCAGGCCGGCCCGCGTGGTCGCCCCCACCAGGGTGAACGGGCTGATCTCCAGCGGGATGGCCGTGGCGCCGGGCCCCTTGCCGACGACGACGTCGACCCGGAAGTCCTCCATCGCCATGTACAGCAGTTCCTCGGCCGGCCGGGCGATGCGGTGGATCTCGTCGATGAACAGCACGTCGCCGGGGCCGAGGTTGGACAGCATCGCGGCGAGGTCGCCGGAGCGCTCGATCGCCGGGCCGCTGGTGATCTTCACCGAGGTGCCGAGCTCGGAGCCGATGATCAGCGCGAGGCTGGTCTTGCCGAGGCCGGGCGGGCCCGACAGCAGCACGTGGTCCGGCGGCCGGCCGCGGCGCTTGGCGCCCTCGAGGACGAGCGCGAGCTGGCGGGCGACCTTGGGCTGGCCGATGAAGTCGGGCAGCGAGTGCGGCCGCAGCGCCGACTCGACCACCCGCTCCTCGTCACCGGCCTGCGGCGAGACCCCGAAGTCGCGGCCGATGCCCGACTCCACCTCGCCGGTCAGCGACCGGTCGAACGGCGCGCTCACGATGCCTCCTGTTCGCTCCCGCGGGACGCTCCGCTCCTCGCTCGCCGGCGCTCGCTGCGATGCTCACGCCCCTGTCCGCTCACGATCGGCCCAGCAGCTGCAGCGCCTGGCGCAGCAGCAGCGCGACGTCGACCCGGCCGGTGCCGGTGAGCTGCTCGTCGGCGACCGGCGCGAGCGCGGTGACCGCGGTGTCGGCCTCGCGGCCGGACCAGCCCAGACCGACCAGGGCGGCGGTGAGCTGGTCGCGCCACGGCGCCACCGGGGCGACCGGGACGCCCCCGCCGGCCGGCGCCGGGCCGTCGAGCTGGGTGTCGGTGGTGGTGGAGCCCAGCCGGTCGCGCAGCTCGAGGATCAGCCGCTCGGCGCCCTTCTTGCCGATGCCCGGCACCTGGGTGAGCGCCTTGACGTCGGCCATCGACACCGCGCGGCGCACCTCCCGCGGCGGGTGGATGGCCAGCACCGCCTGGGCCAGCCGCGGGCCGACGCCGTTGGCGGTCTGCAGCAGCTCGAACAGCTGGCGCTCGTCGTCGTCGGCGAAGCCGTAGAGGGTGAGGGAGTCCTCGCGGACGACGAGACTGGTGGCCAGCCGGGCCTGCTCCCCCACCACGAGCCGGGCGATGGTGCCCGGGGTGCACTGCACCGCCAGGCCGACCCCGCCGACCTCGACCACCGCGCCGTCGGGCCCCACCGCGGCCACCCGGCCGTTCACACTCGCGATCACCGCGACACCCCCTGCCAGCGCGGCAGCGTGCGCTGCACCACCGGCGCGCCGATGCCACCGGCGATGGCGGCGCTGCGCAGCCGCTGCTGCGCCGGGCCGCGCCACACGTGGCAGACGGCCAGGGCCAGCGCGTCGGCGGCGTCGGCCGGCTTGGGGGCGGCCGAGAGGCCCAGCACCCGGGTGACCATGAGGGTGACCTGCTCCTTGTCCGCGCGGCCGTTGCCGGAGATGGCCGCCTTGACCTCGCTGGGCGTGTGCCAGGCGACCGGCCGGTCGGCCTGCGCCGCGGCCAGCGCCGCGACCCCGGCCGCCTGGGCGGTGCCGGTGGCGGTGCCCTTGTTGTTCTGGGTGAAGACCCGCTCGATGGCGACGACGTCGGGCCGGTGCTCGCGCAGCAGCGCGGTCACCTGGGTGTGCAGCTCCAGCAGCCGCAGCTCCAGGTCGAGGTCGGCGGAGCTGCGGATCACGCCCACCCCGACGGCCTGCGGGCGGGCGCCGGGGCGGCCGTCGACCACGCCCCACCCGCACCGGGTCAGCCCCGGGTCGATGCCGAGCACCCGCACCTGCGCCTCCCGATCACCGAACTGGTGTTCGACCGAGGCTAACCGCCCGCTGCGACGAGCGGGCGCGACACGCGGCCGGTTCAGCCCACCTTCTCGAGCACCTCGTCGGAGACGTCGTAGTTCGCGTACACGTTCTGCACGTCGTCGCAGTCCTCGAGGGCGTCGATGAGCCGGAACACCTTGCCGGCGCCCTCCTCGTCGAGCTCGACGGTGACGCTGGGGACGAAGCCGGCCTCGGCGGAGTCGTAGTCGATGCCGGCGTCCTGCAGGGCGGTGCGCACGGCCACCAGGTCGGTGGGCTCGCTGACCACCTCGAGGGTGTCGCCGAGGTCGCGGACCTCCTCGGCGCCGGCGTCGAGGACGGCCAGCAGCACGCTGTCCTCGTCGACGCCGTCGGACTTGGGGACGACGACCACGCCCTTGCGGCTGAACAGGTAGGACACCGAGCCCGGGTCGGCCATGGAACCGCCGTTGCGGGTCATCGCGGTGCGCACCTCGGACGCCGACCGGTTGCGGTTGTCGGTGAGGCACTCGACGAGGACCGCGACGCCGCCGGCCGCATAGCCCTCGTAGGTGATCGACTGGTACTCGACACCGCCGGCCTCGGCGCCCGAGCCGCGCTTGACCGCGCGGTCGATGTTGTCGTTGGGGACCGAGGACTTCTTCGCCTTCTGGATGGCGTCGTAGAGCGTCGGGTTGCCCGCGGGGTCACCGCCGCCGGTCCGGGCCGCGACCTCGATGTTCTTGATCAGCTTGGCGAACAGCTTGCCGCGCTTGGCGTCGATCGCGGCCTTCTTGTGCTTGGTGGTCGCCCACTTGGAATGGCCGCTCACGGCTGTCCTCCTCGTCCGGGCGCCCGGCACCGGCACCCGGGCGCACCCGTCGATCCTACCGGCGCCGGCCGTGGCCCCCGTCCGCCCTCAGGGTCCGGCCGCCCGCCGCGAGCTCCAGGTCAGCAGCCGTTCCAGCGGGCCGCGGCCCAGCTGCCAGCGCCACACCGATGCCAGCAGCACGGCGCTCAGGCTGAAGCGCGCCCACTGCCCCCAGCTCTCGCCGTAGCCGACGTCGAGCACCGCGATGGCCACGATCTGGGCGGTGTAGACCGACAGCGCCAGCGCGCCCACCGACGCCAGCGGCCAGGTCAGCCGCGGCAGCAGGTCGGCGAGGACCAGGCACAGCCCGACGACGGCCACCGCGACCCCGCCGGAGCCGACCACCTCGAACGTCGTGGCGCTGTGCGGCTGGGCACCGCTGAGCCACGCGGGGTCCCACTCCCCCGGGACGCCGAAGCCGTCCTCGATCCCGGCCAGCCGCTGTCCGGGCGCGAACGCCCGGGTGCTCAGCAGGCCGCCGGCGTAGCCCAGGACCGCCGCGGCCGTCCCGCCGGCGACCAGGCCGGCCCGCACCCGGGCGGCGCGCAGGTCGAGCCGGCCGACCGCGAGCCCGACCAGCACGAAGGCCAGCCAGACCGCCGCCGGGTAGTAGCCGGTGACCAGCAGGAAGGCGAAGGCGTTGCCCTCCTCGCCTCGGTCGGTGGCGTACCGCCCGACCGCGAGCGCCAGCGGCGGGCCGACCACGGCGACGACGGCGGCGGCCGACAGCAGCCGCGCCGGCGACCAGCGCAGGAACGGCAGGGCCAGCACGAACAGTACCGCGTAGACGCCGAGGATGATCGCGACGAACGTGTCGAGCAGCTCCAGGACGCCGCCGATGGCGAACACCCACGCGGCGCGGACGAGGACGCGCGTGCGGGCCCGGGCCAGGTCCGCCCCGGTCGACGGGGTGCGCCCGCCGGACAGCAGCGCGAGAGAGACCCCGGCCAGCGTGGCGAACAGGATCGACGAGCGGCCGTCGACCACCGCCCGCCAGGTGGCCGGGTCCCAGCCGAGCTCCCCGGTGTCGCCCAGGTGCGCGGCGAACATCCCCAGGACGGCGATCCCGCGGGCGAGGTCGACGCCGCGCAGCCGCCCCCCGGACACCACCCGGGGGACGGCGGGCGCGCGGGTGCCGCCGACCTCGTCCTGCCGTGCCGTCACCGGGTCGACGCCTCGCCGCGCGCTCAGCCGCGCGGCGTGCCGGCGGCGGCCGGGACGGCGTCGAGGCCGTCCTCGACGTCGAAGAAGCGCGGCAGCGGGCGGTCGGCGTGCAGCCGCAGCAGCCGGGGCAGCCGGCGCAGCCGCAGCAGGTGGGTGTCGCGGACGGCGTCGTTGTAGAACCGGCGGGCCAGGGCCATGCGGGCGTCGGCCTCGGCGACCGCGGCCAGG
This sequence comes from Geodermatophilus sp. SYSU D00814, assembly GCF_054050055.1. Taxonomy (NCBI): domain Bacteria; kingdom Bacillati; phylum Actinomycetota; class Actinomycetes; order Geodermatophilales; family Geodermatophilaceae; genus Geodermatophilus; species Geodermatophilus sp. SYSU D00814. The sequence goes on along the minus strand of NZ_JBJGYP010000015.1, from coordinate 58,103 downwards.
CACGCCGTCGGGATGCCGGGGACCTCGCGGGGCAGAGCGCGCAGCTCGCGGCCGAGGGCGTTCTCGGCCAGCTCGCGGTCGCCCGCCAGCGGGTCGTGGGCGTCGTGCGCGGCCGCCTTCAGGCGGGTGGCGCGGTCCTCACCCAGCGCGGCGGAGTGGTCGGAGGCCAGGTCGGCGGCGAGCGCCGCGCGCTGCCGCAGCCGACCGTCGAGGACCGTCCACGCGCGCGCCACCCGGGTCTCCAGGCGCCGCAGCCGGGTGAGCGTCCAGGCCGTCCAGGCCAGCAGGAGCGCGACGACGCCGACGGCGAGGAGCAGCCAGGCGTCGGGCGTCATGCTGGCCCACGCTAGCGGCGGACGCGCCTGCGCAGGGACGGGAACACCCCGTCGGCCGCGGCGAGCTCGTCGTCGTCGGCGGCGGTCACCCCGCCGGCGCCGGGCAGCGCCACGGTCTCGTAGACGGCGAGCACCCGGCGGGCCACCGCCTGCCAGTCGTAGCCGGCCGCCGCCTCCCGCCCGGCCGCCGACAGCGCCGCACGGCGGGCCGGGTCGGCGAGCAGGTCCGACAGCGCCCGGGCCAGCGCGGCGACGTCCCCGCGGCGGACCAGCACGCCGGCCGCGCCGTCCTCGAGGACCCGCGCGAACGCGTCGAGGTCGCTGGCCACGATCGGTGCGCCGGCGGCCATCGCCTCGATGAGCACGACGCCGAAGCTCTCGCCGAGCAGGTTGGGCGCGCAGTAGACGTCGACCGAGCGCAGGAACGCGCCCTTGTCGGCCTCCGACAGCTCGCCGAGCAGCGCCACCGACGGGCGCAGGTCCTCCCCCACCGCGTCGCGCAGGGCGTCGGGGTCGCCGCGGCCGGCGATGAGCAGCCGCGCGCCGGGGTGCTCGCGGACGACGGCGCGCATCGCCTCGAGCAGCACCGGCAGGCCCTTGCGCGGCTCGTCGTAGCGGCCGAGGAAGCCGATGGTGGGGCCGTCGACGCCGCGGGCGGTGCCGGGCAGGGGCGGCCCCTCGGCGAAGGCGGCCACGTGCACGCCGTTGGGGATGATCACCGCGTCGCCGCCGAGGTGCTCGACCTGCAGCCGGCGGGCGAAGTCGGAGACGGCGATCCGGCCGCTGATCCGCTCCAGCCACGGTCGCACCACCGGCCCCCAGGCGGCCAGCCACTTCGACCGGACGGTGGCGGCGTGGAAGGTGGCCACGATCGGCCCCTTGGCGATCATGCAGACCAGCAGGCCGATCGACGGCGGCGCGGGGTCGTGCACGTGGACGACGTCGAAGCGCCCGTCGCGCAGCCACCGGCGCACCCGGGACGCCGACACCGGCCCGAACTGCACGCTGGCCATCGAGCCGTTGTAGGGGATGGGCACGGTGCGCCCGGCGAAGGTGAGCCAGGGGTCGGTCAGCGACTCCTCGCGCTCGGCGGGCGTGAGCACGCCGACGGTGTGCCCGAGCCCGAGCAGCGTCTCGGCGAGGTCGCGCACGTGGTACTGCACCCCGCCGGGCACGTCCCACTGGTAGGGGCAGACCAGGCCGATGCGCATCAGCCGCGCTCCGGCGCCGGCGGGTCCGGCGGCACGTCGGCCCAGATGCGCCCCAGCACGTGCCAGTCCTCGGGCTGCCGGGCGATCGCGCCGGTGAAGGCGTCGGCCACGCCCTGCATCGCCGTCGCCACCCGGCCGCGCAGCCGCGCGCCGCCGTCGAGGGGGACCTCCGGGCACACCGCGTGCACCCAGCCGCGCCCGCTGAACCGGGAGACGACCGGGTGCAGGGCGGCCCCGGTGCGCGCGGCCAGCAGCGCGGGGCCGCCGGGCATGGTGGTGGGCCGGCCGAAGAACTCCACCGGCACGCCGCCGGGGCCGAGGTCGCGGTCGACGAGCAGGCACACCGACCGGCCGCCGGCGAGCCACTCGCGGAGCACGTCGGAGCTGGGCCGGGGCCCGCCGGTGAGCGGCACCACGCGGAAGCCGAGGGTCTCGCGGTAGGCGAGGAAGCGCTCGTAGAGCGACTCGGGGCGCAGCCGCTCGGCGACGGTCATGAACGGCCCGCCGAGCCAGTCGACGAACCACACGCCGGCGGCGTCCCAGTTGCCGCTGTGCGGCAGCGCGAGGACCACCGGCCGGCCCTGCGCCCGCGCCCGCTCGAGGTGCTCCTGCCCCTCCATGACGGTGTCGCGCAGCACGCGGGCGGGATCCAGGCGCGGCAGGCGGAAGGCCTCCTGCCAGTAGCGCGCGTAGGAGCGCAGCGCCCGGACGGTGAGCTCGTCGAGCGCCTCCTCGTCGAGCTTGCCGCCGGTGGCGACCCGCAGGTTGGCCCGCAGCTGCCGGGTGCCCCGGCCCCTGCGCCGGGCGGCGACGCGGGCGCCGGCGTCGAAGGCGCCGCGGGCCACCGGCTCGGGCAGCCACTGCACCGCGCGCCAGCCGGCCGCGTAGCCGAGGTCGGTGGCCCGGGCGCCGACCCGCGACGCGACCTGCGAGACGGCGGAGCCACGGCGGCCGCTCACGGGGCCGGCGCCGGCAGGGGCCGCCCGCGCGCACCCCGGTGGACGGCGACCACCCGCTGCCCGACCGTGATCGCGCCGCCGGCGACCAGCAGCCACAGCCCGACGTCGACGGCGTACGGGATGCCGAGCCCGGTCAGGCCGGTGCCGGTGAGCGCCAGGATCAGCCGCTCGGTGCGCTCGACCAGCCCGACGTCGCAGGGGATGCCCACGCCCTCGGCGCGCGCCTTGATGTAGCTGGTCAGCACCCCGAGGACCAGGCCGACGAGGGCCAGCAGCGCCAGCAGCCGGTCGTCACCGGCGCCGGTGAACCACCAGACCAGCGCCCCGAAGACGGCGGCGTCGACGGCGCGGTCGCAGGTGGAGTCCAGCACCGCGCCGAACGCCGACCCGCCGCCGCGGGCGCGGGCGAGGGCGCCGTCGAGCATGTCGAGCAGCACGAACAGCGTGACGGTGAACGCGCCCCAGAACAGCACGCCGTGCGCGATGAGCAGCACCGCGGCGGCGATCGCGCCCAGCGTCCCGGTGACGGTGACCGCGTCGGGGGTCACCCCCGCGCGGGCCAGCCGGGCCACCACCGGCGCCCAGAACCGGCCGACCGCCGCACGCGCCCCCTGGCCGAGCACGTCAGCTCCCCGGGACCGGCGCGGTCGCGCCCGGCCAGTGCTCGGCGAGCAGAGCCCGGGTCTCGGCGAGCACCTGCGGCAGCACCCGGGTCAGGCCGATCACCGGCATGAAGTTGGTGTCCCCGCCCCAGCGCGGCACCGCGTGCTGGTGCAGGTGGTCGGCGATGCCGGCGCCGGCCACCGAGCCCTGGTTCATGCCGATGTTGAACCCGTGGGCGCCGGTCACCTGCCGCACCACGCGCATCGCCGTCTGCGTGAACGCCCCGAACTCGGCGACCTCGGCGTCGGTGAGGTCGGTGTAGTCGGGCACGTGCCGGTACGGGACCACCATCAGGTGCCCGGCGTTGTACGGGTAGAGGTTGAGCACCGCGAAGACCGTGGCACCGCGCGCGACGACCAGCCCCTCCTCGTCCGGCATGGCCGGGATGAGGCAGAACGGGCAGTCGTGCTCGCCGGTGGGCTTGCCCGAGCCGCGGATGTAGGCCATCCGGTAGGGCGTCCACAGGTGCTCGAAGACGGTGGCCGGGCCGCCGTCGTCGCTGGAGACCGGGACGGAGAACCCGTCCGGTCCGGTGGTCACGGGCTCTCCAGCGGCGCGTCCGCGGTGGGGTCGACGTTGTGCCGCCCGGCCACCCAGGCGACGATCGCGTCGACGGCGTCGTCGACCGGCACGCCGTTGCGCTGGCTGCCGTCGCGGTAGCGGAAGGACACCGCGCCCGCCTCGGCGTCGGTGGCCCCGGCGATGAGCACGAAGGGCACCTTCTGCTTGCTGGCGTTGCGGATCTTCTTCTGCATGCGGTCGTCGGAGTCGTCGACGTCGACCCGGATGCCGCGCGCCCGCAGCTGCAGCGCGACGTCCTCGAGGTAGCCGACCTGGTCGTCGGTGACCGGGATGCCGACGACCTGCACCGGCGCCAGCCACGCGGGGAAGGCGCCGGCGTAGTGCTCGGTGAGGATGCCGAAGAACCGCTCGATGGAGCCGAACAGCGCGCGGTGCAGCATGACCGGCCGCTGGCGGGTGCCGTCGGCGGCGGTGTACTCCAGCGCGAACCGCTCGGGGAAGTTGAAGTCGACCTGCAGGGTCGACATCTGCCACGAGCGGCCGATGGCGTCGCGCGCCTGCACGGAGATCTTCGGCCCGTAGAACGCCGCGCCGCCCGGGTCGGGCACCAGCTCCAGCCCCGAGGCGTCGGCGGCCGCCTGCAGCGCCGCGGTCGCCTCCTCCCACTGCGCGCCCTCGCCGATGAACTTCGGCGAGTCGTCGCGGGTGGACAGCTCCAGGTAGAAGTCGTCGAGGCCGTAGTCGCGCAGCAGGCCGAGGACGAAGTCGAGCACCCCGCGGATCTCGCCGGCCATGTCCTCGCGGGTGGTGAAGATGTGCGAGTCGTCCATGGTCAGGCCGCGCACCCGGGTCAGCCCGTGCACCACCCCGGACTTCTCGTAGCGGTACACCGTGCCGAACTCGAACAGCCGCAGCGGCAGCTCGCGGTAGGACCGCCCGCGGCTGCGGTACACGAGGATGTGCATCGGGCAGTTCATCGGCTTGAGGTAGTAGTTCGCGCCCTCGAACTCCATGGGCGGGAACATCGTGTCCGCGTAGTACGGCAGGTGCCCGCTGGTGAGGAACAGGTCCTCCTTGGTGATGTGCGGGGTGTTGACGAAGGAGTAGCCGCCCTCCTCGTGCCGCCGGCGGCTGTAGTCCTCGAGCTCACGGCGGACGATCCCGCCCTTCGGGTGGAAGACCGCCAGCCCCGAGCCGATCTCGTCGGGGAAGCTGAACAGGTCCAGCTCGGCGCCGAGGCGGCGGTGGTCGCGGCGCTCGGCCTCGGCCAGGTGCTCCAGGTACCCCTTGTGCGCCTCGCGGCTCTCCCACGCGGTGCCGTACACCCGCTGCAGCTGCGGGTTCTTCTCGTCGCCGCGCCAGTAGGCGGCCGCCGAGCGGGTGAGGCTGAAGGCCGGGATGCCGCTGGTGCGCGGCAGGTGCGGGCCGCGGCACAGGTCGGTCCACACCCGCTCGCCGGTGCGCGCGTCGAGGTTGTCGTACATGGTCAGCTGCCCGCCGCCCACCTCGACGTCGGCGCCGTCGGCGGCCCCGCCCTTGAGGTCGATGAGCTCGAGCTTGTACGGCTCGTGCGCCAGCTCGGCGCGGGCCTCGTCCTCGGTGACCTCCCGGCGGGAGAACCGCTGGCCGGCCTTCACGATCTGCTGCATGCGCTTCTCCAGCGCCTGCAGGTCCTCCGGGGTGAAGGGCCGCTCGGGGTCGAAGTCGTAGTAGAAGCCGTTCTCCACCGGCGGGCCGATGCCCAGGCGGGTGCCCGGGAAGAGGTCCTGCACGGCCTGGGCGAGCACGTGCGCGGTGGAGTGGCGGATGACCGCGCGGCCCTCGGGGCTGGCGGCGACGACCGGCTCCACCTCGGCGTCGGCACCGGGGACCCAGGACAGGTCGCGCAGGTCGCCGGTGGCCAGGTCGCGGACGACGACGGCGCCGTCGGGGCCCTTGAGCGCGACCCCGGCGTCCTTGAGCGCCTGCTCGGCCGTGGTCCCGGCCGGCACCCGGATCGGGGTGGCAACGGCGGGGGGTGGCGCGGCGGACACGGGATCTCCTGGGGGTCGCTGGGCGGTTCGCGCGGCGTCCGCGCGGGCGCGGGCGTCGCGCAGGCCAGCGTATCGACCGCCGGGGCGCTCACCCGGCCGACTCGGCTCCCCCGCCGGCCGGCTGCACGGGATCACCGACCGCGACCGTCCCCGGCTGCGCCACCTCGGCGTAGACGCCCAGGCAGTGCTTCGGCAGCCGGGTGACCTCCAGCACGACCGACCCCAGCCGCAGCCGCCGGCCCACCCAGGTCCGCTCGTCGTCGCCGGCGGGCAGGTCGAGCACGAGGTTGGCCCGCGGGTCCTCGGCGCCGCAGCCGGCCGGGACGACGCCCGCGGCCGCGCGCTCCAGCGCCTGCCGGGAGACCAGGTGCACCGCCGCGGCGCCGTCGGGCCGGCCGGTCAGCGGCTCGATCCGCACCGGCCGCCCCAGCGCCGCGGACACGGCCGCGGCGTCGCGGTCGGGGATCCCGGTGGCGACGACGCCGGCGAGCTCCGGGGCGTCCTTGCCGCGCAGCACCCGCCCGTCGGCCTCCGCGACGGCGCCCGCCCGGTCACCGGCCAGCCCGGCGGGGCCGACGTCGGCCCGCGGCAGCGCCGTCCCCGCGCAGCCGCGCACCGGGTAGACCGAGATGGCCACGACCGTTCCCGCGCTCACGCGGGCCACGCTACGCAGACCGGGCGGCGGGGGTCCCCCGGCGGCGCAGCCGGCGCAGCTGCGCGTCGAGGTAGGGCCGGGCGCGGCGCTGGCCGCCGCGGTCGGCGATCGCCGCGGCCAGGTCGGCCAGCACCCGGGCGAGCCGCGCCTCGTCGGCGGGCCAGCCCCGGCGCAGGCACTCCTCCAGCCACTCGACCGGCGCGGTGTGCCCCCGCTCGCCGTTGCACCGGCGGCAGGCGGCGACCTCGTTCTCCAGCCACGACGGGCCGCCCTTGACCCGCGGCACGACGTGCTCGGTGGTCGCGGCGACCTGCCCGGTCAGCGCGCGGCCGCACCAGATGCACGTGGGGCCGTCCCGCTCCACGGCCGCGTCCAGGCGGGCGGCCCTGTCCAGTGCCATCCCCACCATGGTGCGCCCGCCCGCCGGTGCCCGCGCGGTCCCGGGCTCCCGCGGGTGTGACGTCGGTGACACGGCGCGCCCGGTGCCGATGAGTTCCGCCGTGGGCCAGGGTCTCCCCGACGACACCGACCGACCCGGACGGGCCGACCGCCGGACCAGCAGTGAGGAGCACGACATGGGCGTCATCAGGGTGCACGAGTTCACCACCGTCGACGGGGTGGTCGACGCCCCGATGTGGACGGTGGACTACGGCTTCCCCGACGACCTCGCCGCCTCGATCGGCGCCATCACCGCGCCGGCGGGCGGCATCCTGCTCGGCCGGACCACCTTCGAGATGTTCGCCCCCGCCTGGTCAACCCGGACCGCCGAGGAGGACGAGGGCGCGCCGTTCTTCAACGACACGACCAAGTACGTCGTCTCCTCGACGCTGACCGACGCGGAGTCGGTGTGGCGCAACTCGACGTCGGTCGGCGGCTACGACCCCGCGCGGATCCGCGAGCTGAAGGCCGACCGCGACCTCTACGTGAGCGGCAGCGCCACGCTGGTGCGGGCGCTGGTCGCCGACGGCCTGGCCGACGAGCTGCACCTCTACGTCTACCCCGTCGCCGTCGGGCAGGGCATCCGGCTGTTCCCCGAGGGCACCGCGCAGAAGCTGGCGCTGCTGGACGTGGAGAAGCTCAGCAACGGGGTGGCGCACCTGACCTACGGTCCCGCCTGACCGACCGGCCTGACCGACGACGAGAGGGCCGGTCCCGTACGGGACCGGCCCTCTCGTGTGCGTGGGCGATACTGGGTTCGAACCAGTGACCTCTTCGGTGTGAACGAAGCGCTCTACCACTGAGCCAATCGCCCGCTGCGCCGTCCATGATGCCAGACGCTCAGCGCCACAGGGGCACCCACCCCGGCACCCAGTCGGGCACGCCGGTCAGGTGCAGGACGACGACGATGGCGCCGTAGACGAACGCCGCAGTCAGCGCGCCGATGCCCAGCCGCACCCAGATCGGCTGGCGGCCCAGCCAGTCGGTCCAGGCCCGGACGTTGCGCCGCGTGAAGTCCAGCAGCCGCTCGGCCCACCGGAACTCGGTGGCGAGGACGACCAGACCGGCGATGACGGTCAGCCAGCCGGGGCCCGGCAGCGGGATGGTGGCCAGGCCGAGCGCGACGACCAGGCCGCCGACGATCCCGACGACGACGCGGTAGGCGGAGTCGATCGACCGGCGGGCGGCCACGCGCCGGCGCCAGCGGGTCCCGGCGACGCGCTCGCGCAGGCTGTGGCGCCCGTCCTGCGCGGCCTGCTCCCGCCGCTGCCCCGCGCCCTGCCGTTCCGCCGCCTCCTGCGGGAGGGGCGGCACGGTGTCCTGTCCGCTCAGCTGGTCACCTGCCCTCGCGCCACCACGTCCGACGGTTCCGCCGGCACCTGCCGACCGGGCTCGATGCTGATCGCGTACTCGGCGTACGCATCGCTCCCGGTCGGGGCGGAGCCTACGGTCCGCAGGTCGGTCTGCGGGGAGATCACGTCGAAGGTGCCCAACGCCACCGGTCCGTCCCCGGCGATCCCCCACACGACGTAGGTGCTGTCGCTGCTGTCGTTCACCCGCAGCCCGTCGGTGACCACCTGCACCCGGCCGTCGCGGGCGACCACCGTGGCGAGCACGTCCTGCCCGTCGGTGTCGACCACCGGCGCGATGGCCGCCCGGCCCGGCTCCAGCAGCGCGTCGATGACCTCCGCCTGCCGGGCCGCGACCGCCTGCGCGTCGTCGCGTGCCGACCCGAGGACGACGGTCCAGGTGCCCAGCGCCAGGATCGCGGCCACCGCGGCCGCCACCAGCGCGTTGGGCAGCACCCGCCGCCACACCGACCGGGGGTCGGCGCCCGGGCCCGCGGCCGGGGAGGCGTAGTCCGGGAAGCCGGTGGCCCGCCGGCCGGCGGCCGTCGACCCGGACGCCGTCGACCCGGACGCCGTCGACCCGGCGCCGGGGACGTCGGTGCGCCGCCGGCCGCCCGGGGGTGCGGCGGGCACCGGCGGGAGGGCCGGTGGGGCCGGCTCCGCGCCGGCCGGGGGAGGCACCTGCCCGGTGCGCTCGACGGCGTCCCGCAGCCGGTCGCGCAGCCGTTCGGAGGGCTCGGCCGCCGGCAGGTCACCGGCGAGCGCGGACATCACCTCGGCGGTCTCGGCGACCGTGCGCGCGCACCGGGGGCAGGTGGCCAGGTGGGCCCCGAAGACCGCCTCGTCCTCGGGCTCGAGCGCGTGCAGCGCCCAGCCGACCGCGAGCTCGTCGAAGGTCTGGTGGTCGTCGTGCCGCGCGCTCACCGGGCGCCCCCGTCGAGCGCCGCGGGGTCGCTGAGCGCGCCCCCGGCCGTGGCACCGGCCACCGTGCCGAGCTCCTCCTTCAGCCGGCGCATGCCGGCGAGCATGCGGGTCTTCACCGTGCCCAGCGGGGCGCTGGTCAGTGCCGCCACCTCCCGCTGGGTGTACCCGCCGTAGTAGGCCAGCGTCAGCGCCTCGCGCTGGGCGTCGGGCAGGGCGCCCAGCGCCAGCCGCACCCGCTCGGACACCACCCGGCTCCAGGCCTCGTCCTCGACGTCGTGGGTGCCGGTGGGCGCGCGCAGCGCCAGGTCGTCCTCGGCCCGGGACTGCCGGCGCCGGTGCGCCTCCTCGCGGCGGACCGCGTCGACCGCCTTGTGGTGCACCATCGCCATCAGCCAGGAGGAGAAGCTGCCGCGGGCGCCGTCGTAGGCGTGCGGGTCGCGCCACACGCTCAGGAACACGTCCTGCACGACGTCCTCGGCGAGCGTGTCGTCGGCCAGGATCCGCCGGGCGAGGGCGAAGGCCGGGCGGCGGAACCGGTCGTAGAGGTCGTCGACGGCACCTCGGTCCCCCGCGCGCACCCGCAGCACGAGGTCGGCGTCACCGGGATCGCCCTCCGGTCGTCGTGCCGGACGCGTCACGGACCCCATCGTCACACGACGGGTTCGACAGGCACACTCATCCCGGTTCACACGCCACGGGACGGGTACCGACAGGGCACCCGGACGGATGACACGGCCGGGCGTCGGGACGCGCACCGTCCTGTCGTACCGGTCGATGGAGAGGTCATGTCGCACCGCGCTACCCCCGGGTACTCCGTCCCCACGACGCTGCACCTGGTCGGCCCCGGCTCGTGGACAGAGGTGCCGGCCGTGCTGTCCTACGAGGTGAGCGACCCCTTCGCGGTCCGGATCGGGTTCGGCGAACCCGGCGACCCGGCCGACGACGGCATCACCTGGCTGCTGGGCCGCGAGCTGCTGGCTGCGGGCCTCGAGCACCCCGCCGGCGACGGCGACGTGCGGCTGTGGCCGGCCCGCACCAGCGGCGACGTGCTGTACCTGCACCTGCGGGCCCCCTCCGGCGAGGCGCTGTTCGAGCTGTCCCGCGCCACGGTGGCCGCCTTCCTGCAGCAGACCGAGGCCCTGGTCCCGACCGGCCAGGAGACCGCGGCCCTCGACGTCGACGAGGAGCTGGCCGTGCTGCTCGGCGGCGGCGACCCCGGCGCGCGCTGACCCCCCGGGGGGACCCCCCGTGAAAGCCCCCGTGCGGGTCGGGTATGGTTCTCCCTGCACGACAGCAACGCGGACGTGGCTCAGTTGGTAGAGCATCACCTTGCCAAGGTGAGGGTCGCGGGTTCGAATCCCGTCGTCCGCTCGGGACCTCGAGCGCTGGTCGCACCACCGGCGCTCGTGTGTGCGGTGGAGTGGCCGAGAGGCGAGGCAACGGCCTGCAAAGCCGTCTACACGGGTTCAAATCCCGTCTCCACCTCGCCTCCTCGCCGAGGGCGGTGGAGCGGGCCGGTCACACGACCGGACTCGGGCGATTAGCGCAGTGGTAGCGCGCTTCCCTGACACGGAAGAGGTCACTGGTTCGAACCCAGTATCGCCCACCAGCACGGGAGCCCCGGACCACGCGGTCCGGGGCTCCCGTCGTCCCGGGGCCGGCCCGGGGCCGGCTCAGCCCCGCTCCCCCGCGGCCGGGGCGACGTGCTCGGCCCACAGGTCCTCGACCTGCCGGGCGAGCGCGTCGGGGTCGCCGCTGTTGTCCAGGACGACGTCGGCGACCGCCCGGCGCTGCTCGTCGGTGGCCTGTGCGGCGATGCGGGCCCGGGCGTCGTCCTCGGACAGCCCGCGCCGCACCAGGCGGGCCAGCCGCGTCTCCAGGTCGGTCTCGACCACCAGCACGAGGTCGAACCGGCCGGCCTGCCCGGTCTCCACCAGCAGCGGCACGTCCTGGACGACGACGGCGTCCGGCGGCGCCGCCGCGACCACCTCCTGCGCCCGCGCCCGCACCAGCGGGTGGACGATCCCGTCGAGCCGGGCGCGCGCCTGCGGGTCGCGGAAGACGATCGACGCCAGCGCCGCGCGGTCCAGTGCGCCGTCGGCGGTGAGCACCTGCGGCCCAAACGCGTCGGCGACGGCGGCCAGGCCCGGTGTGCCCGGCTCGACCACCTCCCGCGCGATCGCGTCGGAGTCGACCACCAGCGCCCCGCGGGCGGCCAGCAGCGCGGCCACCGTGCTCTTCCCCGATCCGATCCCGCCGGTCAACCCGATGCGCAGCACGCACGGACCGTAACCAGCGCGCAGGACGCGGTCACGGACGGGTAACACCCGCCCGCCCTGCCCGGCGCGTCGCACCAGTCACACCCGTCACTCCTCATAACGTCCGCCCCGGCGGTTCCCCACGGAGGGGGACCCGGCCGAGAGAGGCAGGCACCACGATGTCGCTGACCCGCACCACTGCCGCGACCACCGGCACCGGCTCCCGCGCCCGCGGCCGGCACCGGGTGGAGCGCGCCGGCGGCATCCGGGTCGCCGACCTGCCCGCCGTCCGCGAGCGCCTCGTGGTGGAGGCCGCCGCGCCGGCCCGCCGCAGCTTCTGGAGCTGGCTGCTCGACGCCGCCCCGGCCGGCCGCCACACGTGGCAGTCGCTGGCCGCCGCCGGTGGCCGGCCGCGCTCGGCGTTCGCCATCATCCTCAGCCTCTAGCCCGGGTCTGCCCGCCCGGACGGGGATGCCGGGCGAGCGCCCGCCCTCCGCAGGTCTGACGACACGGCCCGCGGACGCGACAGAGGCCCAGGACCTGTGCAGGTCCTGGGCCTCTGTCGTCGATCAGACCGTCAGCCGGTCAGCGGGTCACTCCCCGCCGGCGAGCTTGGCCCGCAGCGCGGCGAGCGCCTCGTCGCTGGCCAGCGTGCCACCGGAGGTGTCGCCGGTGGTGGCGGTGTCACCGCCGGAGGAGTAGTTGCCCCCGGCAGCGGCCTCGGCGTCGGCCTCGCGGGCCGCGGCGATCTGCTTGCGGTGCGCCTCGAAGCGGGCCTGGGCCTCGGCGTACTGCCGCTCCCAGGTCTCGCGGGCCTCCTCGTAACCCTCGAGCCACTCGCCGGTCTCCGGGTCGAAGCCCTCGGGGTAGATGTAGTTGCCCTGCTCGTCGTAGGACGCGGCCATGCCGTAGGCGGCGGGGTCGAACTGCTCCTCGTCGCCGATGACGCCCTCGTTGGCCTGCTTGAGCGACAGCGAGATGCGGCGCCGGTCGAGGTCGATGTCGATGACCTTGACCAGGAGCTCGTCGCCGACCTGCACGACCTGCTCGGGGATCTCCACGTGGCGCTCGGCCAGCTCGGAGATGTGGACCAGGCCCTCGATGCCCTCGTCGACCCGGACGAACGCGCCGAAGGGCACCAGCTTGGTGACCTTGCCCGGCACGACCTGGCCGATCTGGTGGGTGCGGGCGAACTGACGCCACGGGTCCTCCTGCGTCGCCTTCAGCGACAGGGAGACCCGCTCGCGGTCGAGGTCGACGTCGAGGACCTCGACGGTGACCTCCTGGCCGACCTCGACCACCTCGGACGGGTGGTCGATGTGCTTCCAAGACAGCTCGGAGACGTGCACGAGGCCGTCCACGCCGCCGAGGTCGACGAACGCGCCGAAGTTGACGATCGAGGAGACGACGCCGGTGCGCACCTGGCCGCGGGCGAGCTTGTTGAGGAACTCGCTGCGGACCTCGGACTGCGTCTGCTCCAGCCACTGCCGGCGGGACAGGACGACGTTGTTGCGGTTCTTGTCGAGCTCGATAATCTTGGCCTCGAGCTCGCGGCCCACGTAGGGCTGCAGGTCGCGGACGCGGCGCATCTCGACCAGCGAGGCGGGGAGGAACCCGCGCAGGCCGATGTCGAGGATGAGACCGCCCTTGACGACCTCGATGACGGTGCCGGTGACGACCTCGTCGGCTTCCTTCTTGGCCTCGATCGTGCCCCAGGCGCGCTCGTACTGGGCGCGCTTCTTGGACAGGATCAGGCGGCCTTCCTTGTCCTCCTTCTGGAGGACGAGGGCTTCCACCTCGTCGCCGACCTTGACGACCTCGTTGGGGTCGACGTCGTGCTTGATGGACAGCTCGCGCGAGGGGATGACGCCCTCGGTCTTGTAGCCGATGTCCAGCAGCACCTCGTCCCGGTCGACCTTGACGATGACGCCTTCGACGATGTCGCCGTCGTTGAAGTACTTGATCGTCTGGTCGATCGCGGCGAGGAAGTCCTCGGCGGTGCCGATGTCGTTCACCGCGATCTGGGGGGTGCTGTCAGGACGGACCTGGGTGGAGGTCATGTGGTCGAGTGCTCCGGACGGGGGATGCGTAGGGACGGGGGTACCGCGGCCGGGTGACCGCGGGAGCGGGGAGAGCCGGCGCGCGCCGATCCCTTGCGGGTACAGCACTGACAGACCTCTGGCGCATTCCCATGGTACGGACGCGGGCGCACGCGGGTCCACCTGGGTGGGCGACCTCTGCCCGTCGCCCGCGGCGTGTCACGATCGGCGTGTCATGAGCCTGCCGCCCGCGCTCCCCCTGGGCCCCGACGGCTACCCCGCCGCGGGTGGGGTCGAGCGCCGGCCGGCCGGCGCCGCGGAGTCGGCGCGGGCCAACCGCGGCTGGTGGGACGCCGCCGCGCCGGCCTACCTCGCCGAGCACGGCGCCGACCTGGGCGACGTCGACTTCCTCTGGTGCCCGGAGGGGCTGCGGGAGGCCGACGCGCACCTGCTCGGCGACGTCGCCGGGCGGCGGGTGCTCGAGATCGGCTGCGGCTCCGCGCCGTGCGCGCGGTGGCTGCGCCGGGCCGGGGCCGACGTCGTCGCGGTGGACCTGTCGGCGGGGATGCTGGCGCGCGCCGCGGAGCTCAACCGGTCCACCGGGGTGGCCGTGCCGCTGCTGCAGGCCGACGCCGGCGCGCTGCCGCTGGCGGGGGCCTCCTTCGACGTCGTCTGCTCGGCGTTCGGCGGCCTGCCGTTCGTGGCCGACGTCGAGGGGGCGCTGGCGGAGGCGGCCCGGGTGCTGCGGCCGGGCGGGCGGCTGGCCGCCTCGGTCAACCACCCCTTCCGCTGGCCGCTGCCGGACTCCCCCGACCCCGACGACCTGCGGGTCGTGTCGTCCTACTTCGACCGCCGGCCCTACGTGGAGACCGACGGCGAGGGGCGCACGGTCTACGTCGAGCACCACCGCACGGTCGGCGACTGGGTGCGCGCGGTCGTCGGCGCGGGCCTGGTGCTCGACGACCTCGTCGAGCCGGAGTGGACGCCGGGGCGCACGCAGGAGTGGGGGCAGTGGTCACCCGCCCGGGGCGCGCTGGTCCCCGGCACGCTCATCGTGGTGGCGCACCGGCCGTGACCGCACCGCCCGTGGCCGCACCGGCCGGGACCTGCCCCGCCGGGACCGGGCGGACGTCGCGGGCGCCGGACAGCTCGTGGCCAGCGTCGCAGACCAGGGCGAGGTGCACCCGCTCGCCGCAGTCGCGGTGCCGCAGCTCCAGGGGCGCCTCGCCGTCCTCGGCCAGGTACCGGTCGCCCCAGGCCATGAGCGCGACGAGCGCCGGGTAGAGGTCGAGGCCCTTCTGGGTCAGCCGGTACTCGTGCCGCTGCCGCTCACCCTGCGCCTGGTACGGGACCCGCCGCAGGATCCCCTCGGCCACCAGCGTGTTCAGCCGGTCGGTCAGCACCGCCCGTGGCGCGCCGAGCACCCGCTGGAGGTCGGCGAACCGGCGCACGCCGAGGAACGCCTCGCGCAGCACCAGCAGGCTCCACTTCTCCCCGACGACGGCCAGCGTGCCCGCCACCGAGCAGCGCGACCGGTCCCAGGCGGCTTCGTCCACGGGCCCAGCATACCGCGCTGAGTTCGCTTGACGAACTCACTCCGGAAGAGCATAGTTCATCCCACGAACCCAGGAGGTCGGGATGGACATCACCGTCGACACCAGGCCCGTCCGGCCGGACGACGCCCCGCTGTTCTGCCGGCTGTGGGACCGGCTCTCCCCCGAGACGGTCTACCGGCGCTTCCACGCCCCGCTGCACCGGCCGCCGTTCGGCGCGGCCCGGCTCGTCCAGGTCGACCACGACCTGCGCGAGGCGCTGGTCGCGGTCGTCGGTGGCGAGGTCGTCGGCGTGGCGCGCTACGACCGCTCCCCCGAGGACCCCGCCACCGCCGACGTCGCCGTCGTGGTCGAGGACGCCTGGCAGGGCGTGGGCATCGGCCGCCAGCTGCTGGGTGAGCTCACCGAGCTGGCCGCCCGGCGCGGGGTGCGTGCCCTCACCGCCGACGTCCAGGCCGACAACGACCGGATGGTCGGTCTGCTGCGCCGGCTGCTCCCGGACGCCGTCCTCACCCCCACCGCCGGCGTCTACGCCGTGCACGGCCCCCTGACCGGCGCACCCGTGCCGGCCGCCGCCTGACCCGAGAGGAGACCGTCGTGTCCCGTCTGCGCACCACCCTCGCCGAGCACCGCCGCGCCCGTGCCCGCCGACGCGAGGACCGCGCTCTCGAGCGCCTGCTCAGCCGGGCGCCGACCGTCGAGTCCGCCCACGAGCTGCACGCGATCGCCGCCCGCCGCTGAGGACCCACCGTCCCGGGGACCGGGTCCGGCCGAGGACGCCGTCCGTCCGGTCGGCCCTGGTCCCACCCCGGCTCCCCAGCTCAGCGCGGGGCGAGGCGGCGGCCCCCGAGCAGCGGTAGCCCCGCGACGAGGACGCCGGCGCCCACCGCGGCCCACAGGGCTGCACCGGGACCGCCGTGGTCGATCAGCGCACCCCCGACCGCCGAGCCGAGGGCGATGCCCGCGAAGACGCCCACGCCGAGCCAGGTGTACGCCTCGGTCAGGTTCGGGGCCGGCACGACGAGCGGGACCAGCGTGTTGCCCGTGATCAGGGCCGGGGCGTTCGACGTGCCGGCGACGACCAGCGCCGCGGTCGTCGCCAGCAGCGACCCCGACCCCGCGACGACGGCGACCAGGGCCGCGCCGACAGCCATCGCGACGGCACTGACCTGCAACCGGGTCGACGGGGCGGTCCGCCACGTCCGGGCCCCGTAGAGGACGCCGGCCGCGAGGCTGCCGGCCGCCCACAGCCCGAGCATCGTCCCGGCCGCTCCCGGCGCCTGCTGCTGGCCGGCCAGGGCGACGACCCCGACCTCGACGAAGCCGAACAGCGCCCCGATCGCCGCGGAGGTGCCGACCAGCACGAGCAGTCCGGCGCTGCTCAGGGCCCAGCCGTGCCGGACCGGCACGCCGTCCCCTCCGCGCCCACCGCTCGCGGCCGGTCCGGGCCGGTGCCGGGCCGGTTCCGTGCGGCGCTGCGCGAGGAACAGCCCGGTGCCCACGACGGCCAGCCCGAGCGCGGTGAGCAGCCCCGCCGCCGGGGCGACGGCGGTCGCCAGGACCGTGACCAGCACGGGACCGACGACGAACACCGCCTCCTCGACCAACGACTCCAGGGCCAGGGCGCGCTCCCGCTGCGACGGGTCGTCGAGCAGCGCCGTCCACCGGGCCCGCGCGAGGGCGCCCGCCTGCGGCAGGGAGGCGCCCACGACCAGCGCTGTCCCGACCAGGAGCCAGGCCGGCGCGCCCGCCAGGCCCGCGACCACCAACCCGCCCACGGCCGCGGCGTGCACGAGGACCTGCGGCAGCACGACCGCGCGCTGCCCGTGCACGTCGACCAGGCGCGAGACCTGCGGACCGGCGACGCCCTGCGCGACGGAGACCGCACCGGCCACCAGCCCCGCGACGGCGTAGGACCGGCCGAGCTGCACCAGCAGCAGCACCGAGCCCAGGCCGAGCATCGCCTGCGCCAGCCGCACCAGCGTGGCCGACGCACTGAACGCGAACGCGCCGGGCACCCGGAGCACCGCCACGTAGCCGGCCAGCCCGGCAGTGGCCATGCCACGCTCCTCACTCCGCTGGGACGGCCCTCCTGCAGGGCCCCGCCGCGAGCCCGGTGACGTGCTGGAACGGCCCTCCTGCAGGGCCCCGCCGCGAGCCTGCGAGCGGTGGGGGGGCAGGAGGGTCCTTCCTCAGTGGGCGGCGGCGTCCCAGCTGCGGCCGATGCCGACCGACACCTCCAGCGGCACCGACAGCTGCGCCGCGCCCGCCATCTCGCGGCGGACGATGGCCTCCAGCGCCTCCCGCTCCCCCGGCGCCACCTCGAGGACCAACTCGTCGTGCACCTGCAGGAGCATCCGGGAGGTCAGGCCCTCGGCCTCGATGGCCCGCTCCACGCCGAGCATCGCGACCTTGATGACGTCGGCCGCCGAGCCCTGGATGGGCGCGTTGAGCGCCATCCGCTCGGCCATCTGCCGCCGCTGCCCGTTGTCGCTGGTCAGGTCGGGCAGGTAGCGGCGCCGCCCCAGGGTGGTCTCGGTGTAGCCGCTGAGCCGGGCCTCCTCGACGACGCCGTCGAGGTAGTCGCGGATCCCGCCGAAGCGCTCGAAGTAGGCGTGCATCTGCCCGCGCGCCTCCTCCGGGGTGATGCGCAGCTGCTGGGCCAGCCCGTAGGCGCTCAGCCCGTAGGCCAGGCCGTAGCTCATCGCCTTGATCCGGCGGCGCATCTCCGGGTCGACCTGCTCGATCGGGATGTCGTAGGCCCGCGAGGCGACGAAGGAGTGCAGATCCTCCCCCGAGGTGAAGGCCTCGATCAGTCCCTCGTCGCCGGACAGGTGCGCCATGATCCGCATCTCGATCTGGCTGTAGTCCGCCGTCATCAGCGACTCGTGGCCGGCCCCGACGACGAACGCCTGCCGGATGCGGCGGCCCTCGGCGCTGCGGATCGGGATGTTCTGCAGGTTCGGGTCGATGGAGGACAGCCGGCCGGTGGCGGCCACGGTCTGCTGGAACGTGGTGTGGATGCGCCCGGCGTCGTCGACCATCGGGATCAGGCCGTCGATGACCGTGCGCAGCCGGGTGACGTCGCGGTGGCGCAGCAGGTGCTCGAGGAAGGGGTGCCCGGTCTGCGCCAGGAGCCAGGTGAGGGCGTCGGCGTCGGTGGTGTACCCGGACTTGATCTTCTTCGTCTTGGGCAGGCCGAGCTCGTCGAAGAGCACCGCCTGCAGTTGCTTGGGCGAGCCGAGGTTGATCTCGTGGCCGATCACCGCGTACGCCTCGGCGGCCGCCGCGGCCACGCCGTCGGCGAACTCCCGCTGCAGCTCGGCGAGCAGGTCGGTGTCGACGGCGATGCCGCGCTGCTCCATCCGCGCCAGGACCCGGGTCAGCGGCAGCTCGAGCTCGTCGAGCAGGTGGTCGCCGCCCTTCTGGCCGAGCACCTGCTCCAGGGCGTCGGAGAGGTCGTTGACCGCCACGGCCTTGAGGACGTCGGCGTGCGCGGCCTCGGCGGCGAGGTCGGCCTCGCTGGGGCCCATGCCGTCGAGGGTCAGCTGCGCCTCGGGCGCCGCGTCGTCCTTGAGCTCGCGGCGCAGGTACCGCACGGCGAGGTCGGCGAGGTCGAAGGAGCGCTGCCCGGGCGTGGCCAGGTACGCCGCCAGCGCCGTGTCGCTGACCAGGCCCTGCAGGTCCCAGCCGCGGGCCCACATCGCCAGCAGCGGGCCCTTGACGTCGTGGGCGACCTTCTCGGCGGCCGGGTCGGCCAGCCAGCCGGCCAGCGCCTGCTCGTCGGCGGCGTCGAGGTCGGGGCCGCAGTCGACGAAGACGGCGTGGTCGTCGGCGGCGGCCAGCGCCAGGCCGGCCAGCTCCCCGGTGCCCCGTCCCCACGTGCCGCGGAGGACCAGGCCGGTGCGGCCGGTGCGGGCGTGCGCGTCGAGCCAGGCGCCCAGCCCGCCGGCGGGGACGTCGTCGGCGGTGACGTCGAAGCCGCCCTCGACCTCCGGCTCGGCGCTGCTCAGCGTGGCGAACAGCCGGTCGCGCAGCACCCGGAACTGCAGGTTGTCGAAGAGGGTGTGCACCTCGTTGCGGTCCCAGGCGCGCACGGCGAGGTCCTGCGGGCCGACCTCGAGGGGCACCGACCGGTCGAGCTCGGTCAGCCGCCGGTTCTGCAGCACCGAGGACAGGTGCTCGCGCAGCTTCTCGCCGACCTTGCCCTTGACGGTGTCGACGCGGTCGACGAGCTCGTCGAGGGAGCCGTACTCGCGGACCCACTTGGCCGCCGTCTTCTCCCCCACGCTCGGGATGCTGGGCAGGTTGTCGCTGGGGTCGCCCCGCAGCGCGGCGAAGTCGGGGTACTGCCGCGGCGTGAGCCCGTACTTGGCCTCGACCTCCTCCGGGGTGAACCGGGTGAGGTCGGAGACACCCTTGCGCGGGTAGAGCACGGTGACGTGCTCGTTCACCAGCTGCAGCGCGTCGCGGTCGCCGGTGCAGATGAGCACGTCCATGCCCTGCTCGACGGCCTGCACGGTGAGGGTGGCGATGACGTCGTCGGCCTCGAAGCCCTCGGCGGTCACGACCGGGACGTGCAGGGCGGCCAGCACCTCCTGGATGAGGCTCACCTGGCCGCGGAAGCCGGTGGGGCTCTCGGTGCGGTTGGCCTTGTACTCGGCGTAGATCTCGTTCCGGAACGTCTTGCGCCCGACGTCGAAGGCCACGGCGAGGTGCGTGGGCTGCTCGTCGCGCAGCACGTTGATCAGCATCGACGTGAAGCCGTAGACGGCGTTGGTCGGCTGCCCGGTCGTGGTGGAGAAGTTCTCCACCGGGAGCGCGAAGAACGCCCGGTAGGCCAGTGAGTGCCCGTCGAGCAGCAGCAGCCGCGGCCGCGTCTCCGGACTGGAGGGGACGGCGGGCGCGGGGGTGGTCACCGGAGCGGACATCACCGGTGATCGTATGTCGGGCCACCGACGTCCACGGCCGATGGCTAGCGTCCCGGGGATGACCACACCTGCCCCCGACTGGCTGCCGCTGACCGAGCCGGGACCCCTCGACGACAAGCTGGGCATCCGCATCGTCGACTTCACGCCCGACCGCCTCGTCGCCACCATGCCGGTGGAGGGCAACCAGCAGCCCTTCGGCCTGCTGCACGGCGGCGCCACCTGCGCCCTGGTGGAGTCGGTCGGGTCGTGGGCGGCGGCGATCAACGCCGGGCCCGGCCGCAGGGCCGTCGGCGTCGAGCTCAACGCCAGCTACCTGCGCGCGGCCACCTCGGGCACGGTCACCGCCGTCTGCACCCCCGCGCGCATCGGGCGGACGCTGTCGACGTTCCTCGTGCAGGTCACCGACGAGTCCGGCCGCACCACCGCCACTGCCCGGCTGACCTGCGCGATCGTCCCCGCCTGACCCCGGCGGGGCGTCCCTCAGCGCTCGACGGCGACGGGCAGCGCCCGCGGCGGCAGCGGACGGCGGCGCGGCAGCCGGCGCGGCACGGGCAGTCCGCTGCGCTGCCAGGTCGCCAGCGCCCGGCTCAGCGTCTCGCGCGGCACGATCCGGCGCGTCGTCAGCGGCGCGAAGCCCATCCGCGCGAAGAACCGCTGCCGCTCGGCCTCGTGCCCGCCCACCGAGGCCACCACGTGCAGCGCCCCGAGCTCCCCGGCGTAGCCGGCCGCGGCGGCCAGCAGCGCGGTGCCCGCGCCGCGGCGGCGGTGCTCGCGGTGGACGACGAGGTTGTCGACGGTGACCTGGGGGACGCCGAGCACCGTCGACAGCGGGTCGAGCCCGAGCACGGCCAGGCCCACGACCACCTCGCCGGCGGAGTCGGCGCCCGGCGCGTTGGCCCCCGGGAGGACGGCGAGGACGACGCGGTGCCCGGGGTCGGACAAGAGCCGGCGGAAACCCACCGCCGCGGCGGCCCCCGGGGTCTGCCCGGTGAGCACCCCCTCGGCGTGCGCCTCTGCCCGGTGCTGGCGCACCAGCGCGAGGACCGCGGGCAGGTCCTCCGGGCGCGCCGTGCGCGTGCTGACGCGGGACCACTGACCGGTTGCTGGCACGGGAGTCCTCCCCTGGGCGGTGCCGGGATCGTGCACCCGGCAGCGCCCCGGACCCCCGCCGACGCGCCGGGACGGGACGGGAGTGACACCTGCCGACGGTCCCGCGCAGGTCGCGCTCAGGTCACAGGACGGCGTCGGGAGGTGGGGACCCAAGGGCCCTGGGTTACCGTCACGCCCCACCGCACGCTGTGACGGTCGGCACTGCCGTGCCCGTCACCGCTCACCAGACACCGCCACGACCAGGGAGGTTGTGTGAGGCACCCGTCAGCCACTGCCGGGCCACCTCGGCCGCACCGGAGCGCGATCCGCCCGGGCCCGGGGACCGCCCGGAGGGTGCTGCTCCGGCTCCTGCTGGTGCTCGTCGCCGTCACCGGGCTCGCCGTACTCGTCCCCGGCATCGCCAGCGCCGAGGGCGAGCAGGTCCTCGGGACGCTGCAGACCAGCCGGTCAGGCCCCATCGAGGGCGTCGAGGTCACCGTCACCACCGCCGACGGCGAGGAGGTCGACAGCGTCGAGAGCGACGAGGACGGACGCTGGTCGGTCGACCTGCCCGGCCCCGGCGACTACGTCGTCACCATCGACGAGGACGGCCTGCCCGAGGGCGTGAAGCTGGCCGGCACCGACAACCGCACGGTCACCGTGGCCGAGGGCCGCCGCGAGCCGGTGATCATCGGCCTCGAGGACGGCAGCCGGGGCGGCGGCGGGGGCACCGTCCGCGCCGTCCAGCTGCTCGTCGACGGGATCCGCTTCGGCCTGCTCATCGCCATGTGCGCCGTCGGACTGTCGCTGATCTTCGGCACCACCGGGCTGACCAACTTCGCGCACGGCGAGCTGGTCACCATCGGCGCCATCGCCGCCTGGTACGTCAACGTGCAGGGCGGTGTCCCGCTGGTCGCGGCGGCGCTGATCGCGATGGTCGTCGGCGCGGCCGTCGGCGCCCTCAACGAGCTGGGGCTGTGGCGGCCGCTGCGCCGTCGCGGGACCGGCCTCATCGCCGCTCTCGTCGTGTCCATCGGCCTGTCGCTGGTGCTGCGCTACGCCATCCAGATCTTCTACGGCGGCCGGTCCAGCCCGTACCAGGTGTCGACCGGCCGCGCCGTCGACTACGGCCTGTTCACCCTGACCAACCGGGCGCTGATCTCGATCGTCGTCTCGATCGTCGTCCTGGTGCTGGTGGCCCTCATGCTGCAGCGCACCAAGATCGGCAAGGCGATGCGGGCGGTCGCCGACAACCGCGACCTCGCCGCCTCCTCGGGAATCGACGTCAACCGCGTCATCCTCGTGGTCTGGATGATGGGCGGGGCGCTGGCCGCCCTCGGTGGCGTCCTGCTCGGCCTGTCCGACCAGGTGCAGTGGGACATGGGCTTCCGCCTGCTGCTGCTGATGTTCGCCGGCGTCACCCTCGGGGGCCTCGGCACCGCCTACGGCGCCCTGGTGGGCAGCCTGATCGTGGGTGTGTTCGTCCAGATGTCGACCCTCGTCATCCCGAATGACGTGAAGTACGTCGGAGGGCTGCTGCTCTTGATCGTCATCCTCGTCATCCGACCCCAGGGCATCCTGGGCAGCCGGGTCCGGATCGGCTGAGCCATGGGTGACCTCATCGACGCCCTGGCCGTCGCCCTCAAGGCCGGCCTCGGGTTCCAGGCGATCTTCTTCTCGCTGCTCGCCATCGGCCTCAACGTCCAGTTCGGCTACGCCGGCCTGCTCAACTTCGGGCAGATCGCCTTCGCGATGCTGGGCGGCTTCGGCATCGCCATCTCCGTGAGCAAGTGGGGCCTGCCCTTCTGGGTGGGCGTGCTGGTGGGCCTGGCGGCGGCCGTCGTCCTGGCCCTCCTGCTCGGCCTGCCCACGCTGCGGCTGCGCGCGGACTACCTGGCCATCGCCACCATCGCGGCGGCCGAGGGGTTGCGGCTGCTGTTCCGGTCGGTGTCGGCCACGCCGGTCACCAACGGGACCCGTGGCCTGTCGGCCTTCAACGGCGACTTCATCGCCCTGGCCCCGTGGGCCACCAACGAGCGCTATCGCATCCTGGGCACGAGCTGGTCCGGCGGCGAGCTCTGGGTGACGCTCGTCGGGTGGGTGCTCGTGGCCCTGTCCTGCCTGCTGGTCTGGGCACTGGTGCGCAGCCCGTGGGGCCGCGTGCTCAAGTCCATCCGCGAGGACGAGGACGCGGTCCGGTCGCTGGGCAAGAACGTCTACGTCTACAAGATGCAGGCCCTCGTGCTCGGCGGCGTCCTGGGCGCCATCGGCGGGATGGTCTACGCCGTCGGCACCGGCTCGGCCGTTCCTGACCAGTACCAGAACGCGAACACGTTCCTGGCCTACGCCGCCCTGATCCTCGGCGGGGCCGCGCGGGTGCTCGGGCCGGTCATCGGCTCGATCATCCTGCTGTTCATCCTGCAGTTCGCCGACACCGGCCTGCGGCTCCTCATCGACAACGGGATCATCCCCGAGGGGCTGCTGTCGTCCACCGACGTGGCGCAGATCCGCTTCGTCCTGGTCGGGATCGGCCTCATGCTGCTGTTGGTCTTCCGACCGCAGGGCATCCTCGGCGACCGACGAGAGGTGATGCTCGATGCCCGCTGACCCCAACCCCCACGGCGCCACGGCGTCCGGCGCCGGCGCCTCGGGTGCCGGCGCGGCCGGCGCCGGCGCGTCGGGCGCCTCCCTGCAGAAGCCCTCCGGCTGGCAGCGCGGGGACGTCCCCCAGCGGCTGGCACAGACGGCGCTGCGCGACGTCCCCTGGGAGGTCGGCGTCGCCAAGCCGGACCCGGCGATCGTCGTCGACGGCGTGACCCGGACCTTCGGGGGGCTCACGGCCGTCGCCGTCGACCACCTCGAGGTGCAGCGCGGCGGCATCACCGGCCTGATCGGGCCCAACGGAGCGGGCAAGACGACGCTGTTCAACCTGCTGACCGGGTTCGACCAGCCCAACACCGGCACCTGGGAGTTCGACGGCCGGCCGCTGGGCAAGCTCGCTCCGCACCAGGTCGCGCGGCTCGGCGTCGTCCGGACCTTCCAGCTCACCAAGGCGCTGTCCCGGCTGACCGTGCTGCAGAACATGCTGCTCGGCGCACAGGGGCAGCGCGGCGAGAGCTTCTGGCGGGCCCTGGTGCCCGGCACCTGGAAGTCCCAGGAGCAGGCCAACACCGAGAAGGCCATGGACCTGCTGCGGCGGTTCAAGCTCGACGCGAAGAAGGACGACTTCGCCGGCACCCTCTCCGGCGGTCAGCGCAAGCTGCTGGAGATGGCGCGGGCGCTGATGAGCGACCCGAAGGTCGTCATGCTCGACGAGCCGATGGCCGGGGTGAACCCCGCCCTGACGCAGAGCCTGCTCGGCCACGTCAAGGACCTCCGCGAGGAGGGCATGACGGTGATCTTCGTCGAGCACGACATGGACGTCGTCCGGGACATCAGCGACTGGGTCGTCGTCATGGCCGCCGGCAGGGTGATCGCCGAGGGACCGCCGGAGTCGATCAGCCAGAACCAGGCCGTCGTCGACGCCTACCTCGGGGCGCACCACGACGCGCCCCTCACCGTCGAGGAGGAGGACCAGGTGCTCGCCCAGGCCGAGCGTGAGATCGCCCGCGAGGAGCACGGGGGCGGCGACGTGCTCGGGTCCGACACCACCACCGGGAAGGGCGAGCGATGAGCGAGCCGCTGTTCGAGGTCGACGAGTCCGGCGAGGACCGCACCCGCGCCGACGAGGTCGCCACCACGGCCACCCTCTCCCCCGCGGAGAAGGCCGCCACCCGCGAGGAGCACCTGCGCCTCGCCGAGGGCGCGCTGGTCCGCGCCGACGACCTCGTCGCCGGCTACGTGCCCGGCGTCAACATCCTGCGGGGCTGTGACTTCTACCTGCAGGACGGCGAGCTGGTCGGGATCATCGGCCCCAACGGTGCCGGCAAGTCCACGCTGCTCAAGACGCTGTTCGGGCTCATCCCGGTGCGCTCGGGCTCGGTGCGGCTGCGCGGGGAGGACATCACCTCCGCGCCGGCGCACCGGCTGGTGTCCCTGGGCGTCGGCTACGTGCCGCAGAACAACAACGTGTTCCCCTCGCTCACCATCGAGGAGAACATGCAGATGGGCGTCTACCTGCGGCCGCGGACGTTCAAGGAGCGCTTCGACTACGTCATCGACCTGTTCCCCCTGCTCGGGGAGCGGCGCAAGGGCAAGGCCGGGGCGCTGTCGGGCGGTGAGCGGCAGATGGTCGCCATGGGCCGGGCGCTGATGATGGACCCGTCGGTGCTGCTGCTCGACGAGCCGTCGGCCGGGCTCTCCCCCGCCTATCAGGACGAGGTGTTCATCCGCTGCCGGCGGATCAACGCCACCGGCGTCTCGATCATCATGGTCGAGCAGAACGCCCGCCGCTGCCTGCAGATCTGCGACCGCGGCTACGTGCTCGACCAGGGCCGCAACGCCTACACCGACACCGGGCAGTCGCTCATGACCGACCCGAAGGTGATCGAGCTCTACCTGGGGACGCTCGCCAAGGCGCAGTGACCCGCGGAGGGTCCTCCCTCCCGACCCAGCACGAGGCCGGCGTCCCCCTGGGGCGCCGGCCTCGCTCGTGTTCGTCCGGCCGCCGTCAGCCTCGTGCGGGTGCGGTCCCGGCAGGTCGACGACCTCCCCCCGCCCCGTGGTACCCGACCTGTCGCTGCGGGGTGAGGTCGGGCACCAGGGTGCGAGGACGGACGCCGGCACCGCGGGACCGGGCCGGCACCGTCGGACCTGGCGGGCACGAGCGCACGGCAGAACACGTCAGGGCACGTCCTGGCTCACCGCAGCGCGTCCTGGCTCACCGCCCACGCGTCCTGGCTCACCGCCCACGCGTCCTGGCTCACCGCAGCGCGTCCTGGCTCACCGCCCACCCTGATCCAGGACGCAGCACGATCAGCTGACCTGATCGTGCGGCGGACGACGCGGGCTGCCCGACCGACCGTGGCGCCCCCCGACAGCACAGCGGCCCGGCACCCCCTGAGGGGTACCGGGCCGCTGCCGGGTGGTACGAGGTCAGCGCTGCGCGTTCACAGCGCTCCCAGGGTCGCTCAGCGCTGCGGGCCGATGCCCTGGTCGTTGAGGCCCTGCAGGATCCGGGAGGACTCCTCGAAGCCGATCACGATGATGGCGTCGGGGTTGAAGTCGACCATCTGCTGGACCTCGGCGTCGAAGTTCGCCGCCTGCGGGTCGTAGGTGATGGAGACGATGTCGTCCTCGGACAGACCGGCGCTGACCAGGTTGTTCTTGGTGTTGTCCGCGAGCCCGGTGCCGTAGGGGTCGTTGAGGGCCAGGATCCCCACGGTGTTGTTGCCGTCGGCGATGATCAGGTCGGCGAGGGCGCGGGCCTGCAGCGTGTCCGGCGGGGCGGTGCGGAAGTACAGCCCGTTGTCGTTGTACGTCGTGAACTGGTCGGACGTGTTCGCCGGCGAGAACTGCAGGACACCGGCGCCGGTGATGGCGTCGATGACCGTGAGGCTCACGCCGGAGGACGCCGCACCGATGATCGCGTTCACGCCCGACTGCAGCAGCCGGTCGACGGTCTGGGTGGCGGTGTCGGTCGAGGCGTCACCGGAGTCACCCTCGACGAGCTGAGCCGGCTGGCCCAGGACACCGCCGGCGGCGTTGATGTCGTTGAGCGCGAGCTTGGCGCCGGCGACCTCCGGCGGGCCGAGGAAGGCCAGGTTGCCGGTCAGCGGCAGCAGCGTGCCGATGACCAGCGGGCCGCCGGTCGTGCCCGCCGGGGCGTACGCCGGGCCCTCGTTGGTGCTGGCGTTGGCCTCGTCGCCGGCGATGACGAACTCGGTGGCGTCGTTGTCGAGCTGGTTGTCCTCGCCGAACTGCAGCAGGCCGAAGCTCGCCGCGGCGGGCTCACCGGCGTCGGTGAAGGCCAGCGGGCCCGAGATGCCGTCGTAGTCGACGTTGCCACCGGCGTTGATGATGTCCAGGCATGCCTGGTAGTCCTCGCACTTGTCGCCACCGGCGGTGATGCCGTTGACGTACTCCTTGAAGACGTTGGCGTCGTTGGTCCCCGCCGCCTGCGCGGCCAGCGCGGTGACGATCACCGCGTCGTAGGTCTCACCCGCGTAGTTGTAGTCCTGCAGGTTCGGGTCGACCTCGAGCAGCCGGTCGGTGAAGTCCGAGCCCAGCTCGGTGAGGGGCGTGGTGCCCTTCATGCCGGCGAGCGCGCCGTCCTCGGTGAAGTCCTCACCGAGGGCGTTGCCCATGTTGCCGTCGGTGCCGTAGATGTTGACCTGCTTCTCGCCGCTCGCGGCGTCGCCGCCACCGCCGGAGCGGCCGCCGGACTCCCCGTCGTCCCCGCCACCGCAGGCGGTGAGGGCGATCAGGGCGGCGGACGTGACGGCGATGCTGCGGGCGTAGGTACGCGTGCGCATCCAGCAACTCCCAGTTGTCGTTCGTCGGGTGCGATGGGCCGGGCGCGGACGCGCCGGCCCCGTCAGTCCGCAGAACGTAACCGCTGCCACAGGGAGCGGAAGTGGGTGGGCGGAGACCGTGACGAGGTCGTGACCTGCACCTATCACCCGGGCCACCGCTGTCACTCAGGAGGGTGCACCCTCCGCCGGGGTCGCGTCGCCGGCCAGGATGCGCTCGGCCAGCGCCTTCATCGACGTGCGCTCGTTCATGGCCGTGCGCTGGATGAACCGGAACGCCTCGGCCTCGGTGATCCCCTGCTCGGCCATCAGCCGGCCCTTGGCCTTCTCGACGACCTTGCGGGCCTCCAGCCGCTCCTCGAGCGTGCGCACCTCGCCGTCGAGGGCGGCGATCTCGGTGAACCGGGCGCGCGCCACCTCGATCGCCGGCACCAGGTCGTTCTTCGAGAACGGCTTGACCAGGTAGGCCATGGCGCCGGCGTCGCGGGCCCGCTCGACCAGCTCGCGCTGGCTGAAGGCGGTCAGCACGATGACCGGCGCGATCCGGTCCGAGGCGATCTGCTCGGCGGCGGCGAGGCCGTCGAGCACGGGCATCTGGATGTCGAGGATGACCAGGTCGGGGCCCAGCTCGCGGGCCCGGTCAACGGCGGTCTGCCCGTCGCCGGCCTCGGCGACGACGACGTAGCCCTCCTCCTCGAGCATCTCCTTGAGGTCGAGGCGGATGAGGGCCTCGTCCTCGGCGATGAGGACCCGGGTCGGCTCGCTGCTCACGGGCGCAGAGCCTAGCGACGGCGGCTGGCAGTGGCCGCCCGGCTACGCTGGCCGCGCCGTGACCCCGGTCGCGGCGGCGAGCCCCCGTACCCCAATCGGCAGAGGGAGCGGATTCAAAACCCGCGCAGTGTGCGTTCGAGTCGCACCGGGGGCACCGTGTCGGACTGTCGTCCTCCGGACGACGACCGCGGCCACGTGCCGTCCCCGGCCCCTGCGCAGCCCTCTCCGGCACCCGTCGGGGACCCTCTGGGCCCCGCTCCTCGCACCGCCTCGCAGGGCGGCTCGCGTCCCGGAGTCCTCGTCCTGCGCCGCCTCGCTCCTCGTGGACCCCTCCGGGGCCCACTCGTCGCGGGCAATACTGTGGCCGGGTGAGCGAGCCCGTCCCCCACATGACCCCCGAGCAGTTCCGGCAGCACGGTCACGAGGTGGTCGACTGGATCGCCGACTACTGGACGCGGGTGCAGTCCTTCCCCGTCCGCTCGCGGGTGGCGCCGGGCGACGTCCGCGCCGCGCTGCCGCCGTCGGCCCCCGAGCAGGGCGAGCCCTTCTCTGCGCTGCTGGCCGACCTCGACTCCGTCGTCCTCCCCGGGGTCACCCACTGGCAGCACCCGGGCTTCCTCGCCTACTTCCCGGCCAACACCTCCGGCCCCTCGGTCCTCGGCGACCTGCTGTCGGCCGGCCTCGGGGTGCAGGGCATGTCGTGGGTGACCAGCCCGGCGGCCACCGAGCTCGAGCAGCACGTCCTGGACTGGCTGGTCGACCTCCTCGGCCTGCCCGCGTCCTTCCGCTCGACCGGCAGCGGCGGAGGCGTGGTCCAGGACTCCAGCTCCGGGGCCAACCTGGTCGCGCTGCTGGCCGCGCTGCACCGCGCGAGCGGCGGGGGCACGGTCCGCCACGGCGTCGACCCCGACCGGGCGACGGTGTACGTGAGCGCCGAGACGCACTCCTCGATGGAGAAGGCGGTGCGCATCGCCGGGCTGGGCACCGACGCGATCCGCGTCGTGGAGGTCGACGGCGACCTCGCCATGCGCCCCGCGGCGCTCAGGGCCCGGCTGGAGCGGGACGCCGCCCGCGGCCACACGCCGGTGCTGGTCTGCGCGACGGTCGGGACGACGTCGACCACCGCGGTCGACCCGCTGGCCGGGCTCGGGCCGATCTGCCGCGACGCCGGCGCCTGGCTGCACGTGGACGCCGCCTACGCCGGGGTCAGCGCCGTGGCACCCGAGCTGCGGCCGCTGCAGGCCGGGGTGGAGTGGGCCGACAGCTACACCACCGACGCGCACAAGTGGCTGCTCACCGGCTTCGACGCCACGCTCTTCTGGGTCGCCGACCGCGCCGCGCTCACCGGCGCGCTGGCGATCCTCCCCGAGTACCTGCGCAACGCCGCCACCGAGGCCGGCGCGGTGGTCGACTACCGCGACTGGCAGATCGAGCTCGGCCGCCGGTTCCGGGCGCTGAAGCTGTGGGCGGTGCTGCGCTGGTACGGCGCGGAGGGGCTGCGCGCGCACGTGCGCTTCGGCATCGCCCTGGCCCAGGAGCTGGCCGGCTGGGCGGAGGCCGACGACCGCTTCGACGTCGTCGTCCCGCACCCGCTGTCGCTGGTGTGCCTGCGGCCGCGCTGGCCCGACGACGTCGACGCCGACGTCGCCACCATGACCCTGCTCGAGCGGCTCAACGACGGCGGCGAGGTGTTCCTGACCCACACCACCGTGCGCGGGCAGGTGGTGCTGCGGGTGGCGATCGGCGCGCCGGCGACGACGCGGGCGCACGTCGAGCGGGCGTGGGCGCTGCTGTGCGAGGGCCACGACTGGCTGGCCGCCGACTTCGCCGAGGCCGCCGCCGAGCGCGCCCGCGCCGAGGCCGAGCGCAGGGCGGAGGCCGAGCGCGCCGCCGAGGCCGAGCGCGCCGCCGAGGCCGAGCGCGCCGCCGAGGCGCCTCAGCCCGAGACGGAGGACGCCGGGGAGGACGCGCAGCCGGTCGAGGCCGCCGTCACTCCCCCAGTGACCGGATGAGCCCCTCCTGGGCGACGGTGGCCACGTGCGTGCCGTCGGCGGCCCAGATGCTGCCGAAGCACAGCGCGCGGCCGGCCGTGGCCGCGGGGCTGTCGGTCTCGTAGAGGAACCAGTCGTCGGCCTGCACCGGCGCGTGGAACCAGACGGCGTGGTCGAGGCTGGCCCCGACGTAGCGGCCGCCCCACCCGCCGCCCACCCGCGCCAGCCCGGCCGACAGCAGCGTCAGGTCGGTGACGAAGGTGAGGGCCGCCGCGTGCACCCCGGCGTCGTCGGGCAGGCGGCCGGCCACCCGGAACCAGGCGTGCGACTGCGTGTGCGGCGGCGTCTTCGGGTCGGGGGCGAAGGGGTCGGCCAGCGGCCGCTGCTCCACGGCCCGGCTGATCTCCAGCGCCGGTGCGGCCAGCGCGCCGTGGCCGGCGGCGTGCTCGGCCAGGGAGCGCAGCTCCTCGGGGCCGGGCACCTCGGGCATCGGCCGGGCGTGGGTGACGACGGCGGGCTCGCCGGCGTGGAAGTCGGCGGTCAGCGCGAAGACGGCGACGTCCTCCCCGCGGCGCCGCTGGCAGGCGATCACGCGGCGTGTGGCGAACGACCGGCCGTCGCGGATGCGCTCGACGGAGTAGCGCAGCTCCTCGTGGGGGTCCCCGGGCCGCAGGAAGTAGGAGTGCAGCGAGTGCACCCCGCGCTCTGCCGGCACGGTGCGCACCGCGGCCATGAGCGCCTGCGCGGCGACCTGGCCGCCGAAGATCCGCTGCAGCCGGGTCGTGGGCGTCTGCCCGACGAAGACGTCGGGCGACCGCTCCTCGAGGTCGAGGACGCTCATGAGGGCGGCGGCCTGGGACCCGCCGCCGGTCACGAGTCGGTGCCGACTTCGTGGACGCGGATGAGGTTGGTCGAGCCGACGGTGTTCGGCGGGCTGCCCGCGACGACGACCACCCGGTCGCGCTCGCGCAGCCGCCCGATCGACAGCAGCGAGAAGTCGACCTGGCGGACCATGTCGTCGGTGTGCTGCACCGACTGCACGATGAAGGTCTCCACCCCCCAGGACAGCGCCAGCTGGCTGCGCACGCGGGCGTCGACGGTGAAGGCCAGCAGCGGCTGGCGGGGGTGCAGCGCGGCCAGCCGGCGGGCGGTCTCCCCGGTCTGGGTGAAGGTGGCCAGCGCCTTGACGTCGAGCGCCTCGCCGATGTCGCGGGCGGCCCGGACGATCGCCCCGGACCGCGACCGGGAGCGCCGGGTCAGCTCGGGCACCCACCGGTCGTCGCTCTCGACGGCGGCGATGATCCGCTCCATCGTGCGGACCGCGCCGACCGGGTAGCGCCCCACCGAGGTCTCCCCCGACAGCATCACCGCGTCGGCGCCGTCGAGGACGGCGTTGGCGACGTCGGAGGCCTCCGCGCGGGTGGGCCGGGAGTTGCCGATCATCGACTCGAGCATCTGGGTGGCCACGATGACCGGCTTGTTGCGCTCGCGGGCGGCCTGCACGGCGCGCTTCTGCACCAGCGGGACCTGCTCGAGCGCCAGCTCCACGCCGAGGTCGCCGCGGGCCACCATGACCCCGTCGAACGCCTCGACGATCGCGTCGAGGTTCTCCACCGCCTCCGGCTTCTCCAGCTTGGCGATGACGGGGAGGGTGATGTCCTCCTGGCGCATGATGTCGCGGACCAGCTCGACGTCGTCGGGCGAGCGGACGAACGACAGCGCCACGAAGTCCACCGACAGGTGCAGGGCGAAGCGGAGGTCCTCCTCGTCCTTCTCCGACAGCGCCGGGACGCTCACCGCGACGCCGGGCAGCGACAGGCCCTTGTTGTTGGAGACCTCGCCGCCCTCGACGACCAGGCACCACACGTCCGGGCCGTCGACGGAGACCACCGACAGGGCGAGCTTGCCGTCGTCCACGAGCAGCCGGTCACCGACGCGGGCGTCGTTGGCCAGGCCCTTGTAGGTGGTCGACACCCGCTCGGCGGTGCCCTCGACGTCCTCGACGGTGATGCACACCCGGCTGCCGGTGGCCCAGTGCACCGGGCCGTCGGCGAACGTGCCGAGCCGGATCTTGGGGCCCTGCAGGTCGGCGAGGACGGCGACGGCGTGGCCGGTGGAGTCCGAGGCCTTCCGCACGTTGAGGTAGGCCTGCTCGTGGTCGGCGTGCGACCCGTGGCTGAAGTTGAGCCGGGCCACGTCCATCCCCGCCTCGACGAGGGCGGTGATCTGCTCGAGGGAGCTGGTGGCCGGGCCCAGGGTGCAGACGATCTTCGCGCGGCGGGACATGCCCGAGACGCTAGTCGGCGGTTCCCAAGCGCCGCCGGACGGGCGGGGACCGGGCCCCGCGGTGTCGCCGGACCCGGCCCCCTCGCTCACCGGAGCGCGACCGCGGTGGGGGTGACCGGCCGGGGCAGCATGCTGCTGCCGGTCAGCCACTGGTCGACGGCGCCCGCGGCGGCGCGGCCCTCGGCGATGGCCCACACGATCAGCGACTGGCCGCGGCCGGCGTCCCCGGCGACGAACACGCCGGGCACGGAGGAGGCGAACTCGTCGTCGCGGACGACGTTGCCGCGCCCGTCGACGTCGAGGCCCAGCGCCTCCACCAGGCCCTCGCGCTGCACGCCGGTGAAGCCCATGGCCAGCAGCACCAGCTGGGCGGGCAGCTCGCGCTCGGTGCCCTCGACCTTGCGGAACCGGCCGTCGACCTGCTCGACCTCGTGCAGCACCAGCGCGCGCACGCGGCCCTCGTCGTCGCCCAGGAAGCGCTCGGTGCTCACCGAGTACAGCCGCTCGCCGCCCTCCTCGTGCGCGGAGGACACCCGCATGACCATCGGGTAGGTCGGCCACGGGTTGCCCGGCGCCCGCGACTCCGGCGGCGCCGGCATGATCTCCAGCTGGGTCACCGAGCGGGCGCCCTGCCGGTGGGAGGTGCCCAGGCAGTCCGCGCCGGTGTCACCGCCACCGATGATGACGACGTCCTTGCCCTCCGCGGTGATCGGCGGGTCGTCGAGCTCGCCGAGCGCCTGGCGGTTGCCGAAGGGCAGGAACTCCATCGCCAGGTGGATGCCCTCGAGCTCGCGGCCCGGCACGGGCAGGTCGCGGCCGACGGTGGCCCCGGCGGCGAGGACGACCGCGTCGTGCTCCCCGCGCAGCTGCTCGGCGGAGAGGTCACCCTCCCCCGACCCACCGACCTCCACGCCGGTGACGAAGCGGGTGCCCTCGGCGCGCATCTGGTCCAGCCGCCGGTCCAGGACGGACTTCTCCATCTTGAACTCGGGGATGCCGTAGCGGAGCAGCCCGCCGACCCGGTCGGCCCGCTCGTAGACGGTGACGTCGTGGCCGGCGCGGGTGAGCTGCTGGGCGGCGGCCAGGCCCGCCGGCCCGGACCCGACGACGGCGACCCGCTTGCCGGTGCGCTCGGCCGGGGCCTGCGGCTCGACGTACCCCCGCTCGAAGGCCTGGTCGATGATCTCCCACTCGATCTGCTTGATCGTGACCGGGGACTCCTGCAGGTTCAGCACGCAGGCGCCCTCGCAGGGCGCCGGGCACAGCTTCCCGGTGAACTCCGGGAAGTTGTTGGTCGCGTGCAGTCGCTCGATCGCGTCGCGCCAGTCGTCGCGGCGGGCGAGGTCGTTCCACTCCGGGATGAGGTTGCCCAGCGGGCAGCCGTGGTGGCAGAACGGGATGCCGCAGTCCATGCACCGGGCGGCCTGCTGGCGCAGCGCCGCGACCGGGTAGACGCCGTCCTCGCCGTTCTGGCGGGAGAGGTAGACGTCCTTCCAGTCCAGGATGCGGACGTCGACCGGCCGCCGGGGCGGCAGCGCCCGCTCGTACTTCAGGAAACCCGTCGAGTCAGCCACGTGCGGCCTCCATCACTGCTCGGTCCACGTCGGTGCCGGCGGCCTCGGCGGCCCGCCGGGCCTCGAGTGCGCGCCGGTAGTCGCGCGGCATGATCACGCTGAACTGCCCCGACCAGCGGCCCCAGTCGGCCAGCAGCGCGGCGGCCACCGGCGACTCGGTCTCGGCCTGGTAGCGCACCAGGACCTCGCGCAGCCACTGGGCGGACTCGACGTCGAGCGGCTCGACGTCGACCATCTCGGTGTTGACCCGGTGCCGGGCCAGGTCCAGCACGTACCCGACGCCGCCGGACATGCCGGCGGCGACGTTGCGGCCGGTGGGCCCCAGGACCACCGCGCGGCCGCCGGTCATGTACTCCAGCGCGTGGTCGCCGACGCCCTCGACGACGGCCAGCGCCCCGGAGTTGCGCACGCAGAACCGCTCGCCGACCCGGCCGCGCAGGAACACCTCCCCGCCGGTGGCGCCGTAGCCGATGACGTTGCCGGCGATGACGTTGTCCTCGGCGGCGAAGGTCGCCTCGCGGGCCGGCCGGACGACGACCCGGCCGCCCGAGAGCCCCTTGCCGACGTAGTCGTTGGCGTCGCCGAACAGCCGCATGGTGATCCCGCGGGGCAGGAACGCGCCGAAGGACTGGCCGGCCGACCCGGTGAAGGTCAGGTCGATGGTGTCGTCGGGCAGCCCCTGCCCGCCGAAGCGGCGGGTGACCATCGAGCCGAGCATCGTGCCCACGGTGCGGTTGACGTTGCGCACCGGCAGCTCCAGGCGCACCGGCCGGGCGTCGAGCAGCGCGCCCTCGCACAGCTGGATCAGCGTCTGGTCCAGCGCCAGGTCGAGGCCGTGGTCCTGGGTGCGGACCGCGCGCCGCGGCGCGCCGTCGGGCAGCTCGGGCAGCGCCAGCGCCGGCGAGAGGTCCAGGCCGCGGGCCTTCCAGTGGTCGACCGCCTGGCGGGTGTCGAGCAGCTCGACGTGGCCGACGGCCTCGTCGACCGAGCGGAAGCCCAGCGCGGCCAGGTACTGCCGCACCTGCTCGGCGAGGAACTCGAAGAAGGTGACCACGAACTCCGGCCGCCCGGTGAACCGCTTGCGCAGCTCGGGGTTCTGGGTGGCGACGCCGACCGGGCAGGTGTCGAGGTGGCAGACCCGCATCATGATGCAGCCGGAGACCACCAGCGGCGCGGTGGCGAAGCCGTACTCCTCGGCGCCGAGCAGCATCGCGACGACGACGTCGCGGCCGGTCTTCATCTGCCCGTCGACCTGCACCACGATGCGGTCGCGCAGGCCGTTGGCCAGCAGCGTCTGCTGCGTCTCGGCCAGGCCCAGCTCCCACGGCGAGCCGGCGTGCTTGAGGCTGGTCAGCGGCGCCGCGCCGGTGCCGCCGTCGTGGCCGGAGATCAGGACGACGTCGGCGTGGGCCTTGCTGACCCCGGCCGCGACCGTCCCGACGCCGACCTCGGCGACCAGCTTGACGTTGACCCGCGCCTGGTCGTTGGCGTTCTTCAGGTCGTGGATGAGCTGCTTGAGGTCCTCGATCGAGTAGATGTCGTGGTGCGGCGGCGGGCTGATCAGGCCGACACCCGGGGTGGAGTGCCGGGTGCGGGCCACCCACGGGTAGACCTTGCCGCCGGGCAGCT
This sequence comes from Geodermatophilus sp. SYSU D00814, assembly GCF_054050055.1. NCBI lineage: Bacteria > Bacillati > Actinomycetota > Actinomycetes > Geodermatophilales > Geodermatophilaceae > Geodermatophilus > Geodermatophilus sp. SYSU D00814. Next base: position 22,483 of record NZ_JBJGYP010000015.1, on the reverse strand, counting down.
GGCCGCCCTCGCCGGGCTTGGCGCCCTGCGCCATCTTGATCTGCACGTCGTCGGCGTTGACCAGGTACTCGCTGGTGACGCCGAAGCGCCCGCTGGCCACCTGCTTGATCGCCGAGCGGCGCAGGTCGCCGTTGGGGTCGGGCACGTACCGGTCGGGGTCCTCGCCGCCCTCCCCGGTGTTGGACCGCCCGCCGAGCCGGTTCATGGCGATGGCGAGGGTCTCGTGCGCCTCCTGCGAGATGGAGCCGTAGCTCATCGCGCCGGTCTGGAACCGCTTGACGATCTCGCTCGCCGGCTCGACCTCCTCGATCGGCACCGGCGGCCGCGCGCCCTCCTTGATCGCGAACAGCCCGCGCAGGGTGGCGGCCTCCTCCGACAGCCGGTCGACGGTGTCGGTGTAGCGCTGGAAGACCTCGTACTGCCGCGAGCGGGTGGCGTGCTGGAGCAGGAACACCGTCTCGGGGTTGAACAGGTGCACCTCGCCCTCGCGGCGCCACTGGTACTCGCCCCCGGTCTCCAGCCGGCGGTGCGCCCGCTCGGTCGGGTTCTCCGGGTAGGCGCGCCGGTGCCGCATGGCGACCTCCTCGGCGAGCACGTCCATGCCGACGCCGCCGAGGGGACAGGAGGTGCCGGTGAAGTACTCGTCGACGACGTCCTGCGACAGGCCGACCGCCTCGAAGATCTGCGCCATCGTGTACGAGCCGACGGTGCTGATGCCCATCTTGCTCATGACCTTCAGGACGCCCTTGCCCAGCGCCTTGACGACGTTGCGCACCGCCTGGGCCGGCTGTACGCCGGTGAGGACGCCGTCGCGGATGAGGTCCTCGATGGACTCGAACGCGAGGTAGGGGTTGACCGCGGCCGCGCCGTAGCCGAGCAGCAGCGCGACGTGGTGCACCTCGCGGCAGTCGCCGGACTCGACGACCAGGCCGACCTGCATGCGGGTGCGCTCGCGCACCAGGTGGTGGTGGACGGCGGCGGTCATGAGCAGCGACGGGATCGGGGCGCGCTTCTCGTCGCAGTCGCGGTCGGACAGCACGATGATCCGCGCGCCGGCCGAGATCGCCCGGCTGACCTTGGCCCGCAGCTGCTCGACGGCCTCGACCAGCGCCGGGCCGCCGCCGGTGACGTCGAAGTGGCCGGTGATCCGGACGGCGGCGAAGCCGGGCAGGTCGCCGTCGTCGTCGATGTGCAGGATCTTGGCCAGCTCGTCGTTGTCGATGACCGGGAAGGGCAGGTACACCTGCCGGCAGGAGGCCGCGCCGGCCGAGAGCAGGTTCTGCTCGGGGCCGAAGGTGCGGCCCAGGCTGGTCACCAGCTCCTCGCGGATGGCGTCCAGCGGCGGGTTGGTCACCTGGGCGAACAGCTGCCCGAAGTAGTCGTAGAGCTGCCGGGAGCGGTCCGACAGCGCCGCGATCGGGGTGTCGGTGCCCATCGAGCCGATCGGCTCGGCCCCGGTGGAGGCCATCGGGGTGAGCAGGACCCGCAGCTCCTCCTCGGTGTAGCCGAACAGCTGCTGGCGGCGCACGACCGACTCGTGGCTGGGCCGCGCGCGCCGCCGCTCGGGCAGCGAGGGCAGGTGCACCAGGCCGGCGTGCAGCCAGTCCTCGTAGGGGTGCTCGGCGGCCAGCGCACCCTTGACCTCCTCGTCGGAGACGATCCGCCCCGAGGAGGTGTCGACCAGGAACATCCGGCCCGGCTGCAGCCGGCCCTTGGCGACGACGTCGCCGGCGGGGATGTCGAGCACGCCGGTCTCGCTCGCCAGGACGACGAGGTCGTCCTTCGTGCGCAGCCAGCGGCCCGGGCGCAGGCCGTTGCGGTCGAGGACGGCGCCGATGAGCGTGCCGTCGGTGAAGGCCACGCAGGCCGGCCCGTCCCAGGGCTCCATGATCGAGGAGTGGAACCGGTAGAAGGCCCGCCGGGCCGGGTCCATCTCGTCGTGGTTCTCCCACGCCTCCGGGATCATCATCAGCACCGCGTGCGGCAGCGAGCGGCCCGACAGGTGCAGCAGCTCGAGCACCTCGTCGAAGGTGGCCGAGTCGCTGAAGTCGCTGGCGGTGACCGGGAAGACCCGCTCCAGGCCGAGCTCGCTCGCGGGGCCGGCCGGGCCGTCGAACAGGTCGGTCTCGAGCTGCGCCTCGCGGGCGCGCATCCGGTTGCGGTTGCCCTTGATGGTGTTGATCTCGCCGTTGTGGGCGATGAACCGGAACGGGTGGGCCAGCGGCCAGCTCGGGAAGGTGTTGGTGGAGAACCGGCTGTGCACCAGCGCGATCGCCGACTCGTAGCGCTCGTCGCGCAGGTCGGGGAAGAACGCGGGCAGCTGGTCGGTGGTGAGCATGCCCTTGTAGGTCAGCGTCCGCGACGACAGCGAGACCACGTACAGCGAGCTGCCGGCCTCGCGGGCCTCCCGCTCGGCGCGCTTGCGCAGCACGAAGGAGCGCCGCTCGAGCCGGGTGACGCCGTTGACCGCGCGGGGTCCGCCGAACGCGGCGGCGTCGGCGCGGGCGCCCATGGTCTCGGCGACGAACAGCTGGGCGAAGTGCGGCATGACCGCGCGGGCGGTGGGCCCGAGGTCGGCGCCGTCGGGGTCGACCGGGACGTCGCGCCAGCCGAGGACGGTCAGCCCCTCCTCGGCGGCGATCCGCGCGACGTCGGCCTGGCGGGCGGCGCGCTCCTCGTCGTCGAGGGGCAGGAAGGCGATGCCGACGGAGTACTCGCCCAGCGGCGGCAGGTCGAAGTCGACGACGGCGCGCAGCAGCGCGTCGGGCACCTGGGTCAGGATGCCGGCGCCGTCACCGGAGTTGGGCTCGGCGCCGGCCGCGCCGCGGTGGTCGAGGTTGTGCAGCGCGGTGAGGCCGGCGGCCACGATCGCACGCGAGCGGCGGCCCCGGGCGTCGGCCACGAAGGCGACCCCGCAGGCGTCGGAGTCGTTCGCCGGGTCGTAGAGGCCGGCGGCCGGCGGCGTGGCCGAGAAGGGCACGGCCGGGCCGGTGGTGGTGCGGGTGGCGGGGGTGCGGGACCCGGACATGGTCACTCCCGTCGTCGGCTGCCGCGCCGTCCTCGGGGAGGGCGGCGCGGGAGCACGGCCGGTGGTCAGGGGGGCGGTGCGACGGAGCCGCGGGGAGCGGCTCGGGTCTGCGGTGAGCCGGCGTCCGGCGGACACGGTGTGCCCGGACCGGCTGAGCTCGCGGCCCCGCGGGTGGTGCCACGGGGTCGTCGTCCGCGGGGCAGCACTGGCCCGGTTCCGACACGTGCGACGACCCAGGATCGCTGGGGAGTCTGCCCAGGAGGGTACACAGCCGCAACGCGCCGTTCACGCGTCCCGACGGTGTCCGCGGCGCGTCCGCTCAGGGCGTCCCGGGCGTGTCGGAGGAGCGGTCCGCCGACCGCCGGACGTCCGGCGCGGCGGGGTCGCCGGCCGGGTCGTCGGCCGTCTCACCGTCGGGGTCCCCGGCGGTGTCGCCGGTGGCGTGCCCCCGGTCGATGACCTCCCGCGGGCGGCCGCGCTGCCACACCAGGTAGGCGACGGCGAGCAGGCCGACGACGACGCAGGTGAACACGTTGAGCCGGACGCCGAGGATCTGGTTGGCGTCGTCGATGCGCAGCAGCTCGATCCACAGCCGGCCGGCGCAGTACAGCGCGACGTAGAGGGCGAACGCCCGGCCGTGGGAGAGGCGGAACCGGCGGTCGGCCCACACGACGACGGCGGCCGCGGCGAGGTTCCACAGCAGCTCGTAGAGGAACGTCGGGTGGAACGTGGCGAACGCCTCGTAGCCGGCGGGGCGGTGGGCGGCGTCGATCTCCAGCGCCCACGGCAGCGTCGTCGGCCCGCCGAAGAGCTCCTGGTTGAACCAGTTGCCGAGGCGGCCGACGGCCTGGGCGACCAGCAGGGCGGGGGCGACGGCGTCGGCGAAGGCCGGCAGCGGGATGCCGCGGCGGCGGCAGGCGATCCAGGCGCCGACGCCGCCGAGGGCGATGGCACCCCAGATGCCGAGGCCGCCCTCCCAGATCGCGAACGCCCGCAGCGGGTCGCCGCCCTCGCCGAAGTAGGGCTGCGGCGTGGTGACCACGTGGTAGAGCCGGCCGCCGAGGATGCCGAAGGGCACCGCCCAGACGGCGATGTCGAGGACGTCGCCGGGCCGCCCGCCGCGGGCCACCCAGCGCCGCTCGGCGATCCAGCAGGCCGCCACGATGCCGGCGATGATGCACAGCGCGTAGGCCCGCAGCGGGAACGGCCCGAGGTACCAGGTGCCCTGCGCGGGGCTGGGGATCGCCGCGAGCGCGCTCACGAGGGCACGCCCGCGCCCCGGCGCACGCCCTCGGCCAGCTCGACCGACAGCGCGCGCACGCCCTCGGGGCCGCGGCCGTCGAGCACCCGCCGCACGTAGGCCGACCCGACGATGACGCCGTCGGCGAAGCCGGCCACCTCGGCGGCCTGGTCGCCGTTCGACACGCCCAGGCCCACGCAGACGGGCAGCTCGCCGGCCACGGCGCGGGTGCGGGTGACCAGCCGCTCGGCCGTGTCGCTCACCGTGGCCCGGGTGCCGGTGACGCCCATCGTGGAGGCGGCGTAGACGAAGCCGCGGCAGGCGGCGACGGTGGCGGCCAGCCGGGCGTCGGTGGACGACGGCGCGACGAGGAAGACCCGGTCGAGGCCGGTGCGCTCGGTGGCGGCCAGCCACGGCGCGGCCTCGTCGGGGATCAGGTCGGGGGTGATCGCGCCCGCGCCGCCGGCGGCGGCCAGGTCGTCGGCGAAGCGGTCGACGCCGTAGTGCTCGATCGGGTTCCAGTAGCTCATGACCACCGGCACCGCCCCGGCGTCGGCGACCGCGCGGACCGCGCCGAAGACGTCGCGCAGGCCCACGCCGGCCCGGACGGCGACGTCCATCGCCTCCTGGATGACCGGGCCCTCCATGCCGGGGTCGGAGTACGGGACGCCGATCTCCACCGCGTCGGCCCCGCCCTCGACCAGCGCGACCATGGCCTCGATCGAGCGGGGCACGTCGGGGTAGCCGACGGGCAGGTAGCCGAGCAGCGCGGCCCGCCCCTCGGCCCGCGCCTGCCCGATCCGGTCCTGCAGCGCGCTCACGCCGACTCCCCCGCGTCCCGGCCGGCGACGGCCGCGTCGTTGACGACCGCGCCCTCGGTGGGCCGCTGGTCGGTGTCCATGCCGGCGCCGGGCTCGACGTGCTCGCGGTCGCCGAGGCCGAACCAGCGCGACGCGGTCTCCACGTCCTTGTCGCCGCGGCCGGAGAGGTTCACCAGCAGCAGCGGCGGTTCCCCTCCCCGCCCACCGTCCCCCCGGGTCACCAGCTCCCGGCCGAGGACGAGCGCCCCGGCGAGGGCGTGCGCGGACTCGATCGCCGGGATGATGCCCTCGGTGCGGCACAGCAGCGCGAAGGCCTCCATGGCCTCGGCGTCGGTGACCGGCCGGTACTCGGCGCGGCCGACGTCGTGCAGGAAGCTGTGCTCCGGGCCGACGCCCGGGTAGTCCAGGCCGGCGCTGATCGAGTGGGACTCGATCGTCTGCCCGTTGTCGTCCTGCAGCAGGTAGGAGCGGGCGCCGTGCAGCACACCCGGCGCTCCCCCGGTGATGGTCGCGGCGTGCCGGCCGGTGTCGACGCCGTCGCCGCCGGCCTCCAGGCCGACCAGCCGCACGCCCTCGTCGGGCACGAACGCGGTGAAGATCCCGATCGCGTTGGAGCCGCCGCCGACGCAGGCCAGCACCGCGTCGGGGAGCCGGCCCTCCCGCTCGAGCACCTGGGCGCGGGCCTCGTCGCCGATCACCCGCTGGAAGTCGCGGACCATCGCCGGGAACGGGTGCGGGCCGGCGACGGTGCCGAAGACGTAGTTGGTGGTCTCGACGTTGGTGACCCAGTCGCGGAAGGCCTCGTTGATGGCGTCCTTGAGGGTGCGCGAGCCGGTGGCGACCGGGATCACCTCGGCGCCGAGCAGCCGCATGCGGGCGACGTTGAGCGCCTGCCGGCGCGTGTCCTCCTCGCCCATGTAGATCGTGCAGGACAGCCCCATGAGCGCCGCGGCGGTGGCGGTGGCGACGCCGTGCTGGCCGGCGCCGGTCTCGGCGATGACCCGCTGCTTGCCGATCCGCCGGGTCAGCAGGGCCTGGCCCAGCACGTTGTTGATCTTGTGGGAGCCGGTGTGGTTGAGGTCCTCGCGCTTGAGCAGCACCCGCGCGCCGCCGGCGTGCTCGGCGAACCGGGGCACCTCGGTGACCGGGCTCGGCCGGCCGGTGTAGTCGCGCTGCAGGGCGGCGAACTCCGCCAGGAAGGCGGGGTCGACGCGCATCGCCTCGTAGGCCTCGGTGAGCTCGTCGAGCGCGGCGATCAGCGCCTCGGGCACGAAGCGGCCGCCGAAGACGCCGAAGTGGCCCGTGGCGTCCGGCCAGGACGGACGCGCCGGAGCGGGTCGGTCCTGGGGCGGGTGCACGGCGCTGCTGGTCATGCAGCCAGTGTCCCGCGCCGCGGCGCCCGTGCGGTGGAGGGGGTCCGCGGGGTCGTCAGCGGGTCGTGCGGGGCACCGCGGGGTGCGACCCGGCGGTGACCAGGTCGGCGACCGCCTGGCGGGCGTCGCCGGCGGTGACCAGGCCCTCGCCGACCAGGACCGCGTCGGCGCCGGCGGCGGCGTAGGCGATGAGCTCGCGGGGGCCGCGGACGCCGGACTCGGCGACCTTGACCACCCCCGAGGGCAGGCCCGGCGCGATCCGCTCGAAGGTGCCGAGGTCGATCTCGAGGGTGGTGAGGTCGCGGGCGTTGACGCCGATCACCGAGGCACCCGCGTCCAGCGCGCGGTCGGCCTCGGCCTCGGTGTGCACCTCCACCAACGCCGTCATCCCGAGCGACTCGACCCGCTCGAGCAGGCCCAGCAGGGCGTTCTGCTCCAGCGCCGCGACGATGAGCAGGACGACGTCGGCGCCGTGCGCGCGGGCCTCGTGCACCTGGTAGCTGCTGACGACGAAGTCCTTGCACAGCACCGGCACGTCGACGGCGGCGCGCACGGCGGCGAGGTCGGCCTGCGAGCCGCCGAAGCGCCGCCGCTCGGTGAGCACGCTGATGACGCGGGCGCCCCCGGCGGCGTACTGCCGGGCGAGGACGGTGGGGTCGGGGATGTCGGCGAGGGCGCCCTTGCTGGGGCTGCGGCGCTTGACCTCGGCGATGACGCCGACGCCGGGCTCGCGCAGGGCGGCGAGCGCGTCCCGCGCGGGGCGGGCGTCGCGGGCGGCGGCCTTCACCTCGGCCAGCGGGGTGGCCGCCTCGCGCGCCGCGACGTCCTCACGGACGCCGGCGACGATGTCGTCGAGGACGGTCACACCGCCTCCTCGCTGCTGGGGTCGGCTTCCGGGGTCGGCCGGACGGTCTCCCCACCCTAACGGCGGCGGTCCGGGGGGCCGGGCGCCGGGTCGCCGGCGGGCTCCCCGTCGTCGGTGGGCTCGTCGGTGGGGTCGTCGCCGCGGTCGAGCGCGCGCCAGGCGTCGAGCGCCCGCTCCTCGTCGGTGCGCGCCCGCGCCGGGGCGGGCGCGGCGGCCGGGGTGCGCTCGTAGCGGCCGCCCATGCCGGGCCAGCGCCGTCCCCGGGCGAGGACCAGCCCGCCCGCGGCGAGCGCGACGACGGCCGCGACCAGGCAGAGCACCGGCCAGGCGGCGGCGAGGTCGGCGGTGCGCCGCTCCCCCGGCGCCGCCGTCCCGGGATCGGCGGCACCGGTGAGCACCCGCAGCCCCGACCAGGCCAACGCCGCGCCGGCGAGCACCACCAGCGCGCCGACGGCGGCGCGGCCGGCGCCGCGGACGGCCAGCACCGCCACCGCGGCGGCGAGCAGCAGCAGGCCGGCGGCGGGGACCAGCGGGGCGAGCGCCGACCCGGTCAGCGCCTCGGTGACCGGGGGCAGCGGCGGGCGGCGGGTGACGGTGACCGTGGACCAGGTCTGCCCGGCGGCCGTCAGCGCGAGCGCACCGGCCAGCGCGCAGCCGGCCAGCGCCACCCCGAGCTCGCGCCGCCGGCGGCTCACCGCACCTCCCGCATGCCCTCCGCCGTCGCGATCGCCGAGAGCACCGCCCGCGCCTTGTGCCGGGTCTCGGCCTCCTCGGTGGCCGGGTCGCTGTCGGCGACGATGCCGGCGCCGGCCTGCACGTAGGCGCGGCCCTGGTGCAGCACGGCGGTGCGGATGGCGATGGCCATGTCCATGTCGCCGCCGGCGTCGACGTACCCGACGGTGCCGGCGTAGAGCGCCCGCCGGGTGGGCTCGAGCGACTCGATGATCTCCATGGCCCGCGGCTTGGGGGCGCCGGAGACGGTGCCGGCCGGGAAGGTGGCGTCGAACACGTCGAGGGCGTCGCGGTCGGGGCTGACCTCGCCGGAGACGGTCGAGACCAGGTGCATGACGTGGCTGTAGTACTCGACGCGCATGAAGTCGGGCACCTCGACCGTGCCCGGCAGGCAGACCCGGCCGAGGTCGTTGCGGGCGAGGTCGACGAGCATCACGTGCTCGGCGCGCTCCTTGGGGTCGGCCAGCAGGCCCTCGGCCAGCCGCAGGTCCTCCTCCTCGGTGGCCCCGCGCGGGCGGGTGCCGGCCGGCGGGTGGACGACGGCCTGGCTGCCGGTGACGGTGACCAGTGCTTCCGGGGAGGAGCCGACGACGTCGAAGGGCGTCTCCCGCCCGGCGAAGCGCAGCAGGTACATGTACGGCGAGGGGTTGGTCGCCCGCAGCACCCGGTAGAGGTCGAGCGCGTCGACGTCGGTGTCGGTCTGGAACCGCTGCGCGAGCACCACCTGGAAGGCGTCCCCGGCGCGGATGTGCTCGCGGACGGTCTCCACCCCGGCCTCGTACTCCCCCGGCGCCATCGTGCTGCGCACCGGCGGCGGCTCGGCCGGGGTGAAGGTGGCCACGCCCGGCGGCACGGCCTTGGTGAGGTCGGCGGCCATGGCGTCGAGGCGGGCGACGGCGTCGTCCCAGGCCGCGCCGGGGTCCTCGGCGGTCCGCCGGAACGCGTTGGCGATGAGCAGCACGGTGCCGTCGGTGTGGTCGAGGACGGCGAGGTCGGTGACCAGCGCCAGCGACAGCTCGGGCATGCCGAGGTCGTCGGCGGCGGTGGTGGGCAGCCGCTCCAGGCGGCGGACGACGTCGTAGCCGAGGTAGCCGACCAGCCCGCCGGTGAGCCGCGGCAGGCCGGGGGTGCGCGGCGAGCGCAGCCGCCGGGACAGCGTGCGGACGGCGGCCAGCGGGTCGTCGGGCAGGTCGTCGGTGACGCCGGGCAGCCGGTCGCCGAGCCAGAGGGTGCGCCCGTCGCGCTCGGTGAGGACGCCGGCGCTGCGCACGCCGACGAAGCTGTAGCGCGACCACCGCTTGCCCTGTTCGGCCGACTCCAGCAGCACGGTGCCCGGCCGGTTGCCGGCGAGCTTGCGGTAGACGCCGACCGCGGTCTCGCCGTCGGCCAGCAGCCGCCGGGTGACCGGCACGACCGGCTGGTCGGCGGCGAGGAAGTCCTCGCGGGTCGGGGTGGTCTCACCGAGCCGCACGGGTGACCTCCAGCTCGCGGGAGAAGCAGGAGCGCGTGCCGGTGTGGCAGGCCGGGCCCTCCTGGTCGACCAGCACCAGCAGCGCGTCGCCGTCGCAGTCCAGGCGCACGTCGCGGACCCACTGCCGGTGCCCGGAGGTCTCGCCCTTGACCCAGTACTCCCGCCGGCTGCGCGACCAGTAGGTGGCGCGGCCGGTCGTCAGCGTGCGGCGCAGGGCCTCGTCGTCCATCCAGGCGAGCATGAGCACCTCACCGGTGTCGTGCTGCTGGACGACGGCGGCGACCAGCCCGGCGGGGTCGCGGCGCAGCAGCGCGGCGACGGCGGGGTCGAGAGCGGTGTCGACGGCGGGCATGCCGGCGATTCTCCCCCGCCGGCGGGCCGGCCCGGCTCAGCGGCCCCGCAGGGCCCGGCGGGCGGCGAGCCAGCGCCCGGTCGGCGGCGACAGGGTCAGCGCGGCGGTGGCCCCGGCGATCGCGCCGAAGACCAGCGCGGTGCCGCCGAAGACCAGCCGGTCGGTGTCGTACAGGCCGAACGGCCCGGCTCCGACCTGGTACAGCCACCAGCCGACCGCGCCGAGCTCCACGGTGCACGTGGCCAGCAGCGTCCAGCGGTCGACGCCGGTGGCCAGCAGCACGACGCCGGTGACCAGGGCCGCGGCGGCGGCGATCTCCAGGAGCGCCAGCACCAGGCCCTGGCGCGGCACGGTGGAGCCCAGCTCGCCGTAGAGGTCGCTGGCGCCGGCGAACCACCAGGTGGCCACCGCCCCGGGCACCGACGCGGCGGCGAGCAGGCAGGCGAGCACGCACGCGGTGACCACGGTGCCCGGCCGGCGCGGCGCGGCGGGCGGCGGCAGCGGGACCGCCGCGGGCGGGAACGGGCCGGCGTGCCCGGGCAGGCCGGTCAGCGCGCGGTCCCGGCGGCCTGCTCGGGCTCGGCGGCCCAGCGGCGCACGCTGCCGGACAGCAGCAGGCCCAGCCCCACGCCCGGCGCGGCGGCGAAGAACAGGACCAGGCCGATGAGCACCGCGCCGGGCCCGACCTCGTCGGTGAAGCCGTCGAGGGTGCTCAGCCGGACGACCCAGTACAGGGCGAGGGCGAGCTGGACGGCGCAGCCGACCAGGAGCGTCAGCCAGGTCGCGCGGCTGCGCCGGTTGAGCACCAGGACGCCGCCGACGACGAGCGCCACCGCGGACAGCAGCTGCACGACGGTGACGACGACGGCCTCGGTGACCAGCGGGTCGGCCTCCGCGTCGCCGCCGAACTCCGTCGACAGCAGGCCGAAGGTGCTGGCCAGGAGGAGCAGGTAGGCCGAGGACAGGGCGACGATCCCGGCCTGCACGAAGGCGAGGACCGCGGCGGCCACGACCTGCCCGGGGCGGCGCGGGCGCGGCGGTGCGGGCGGGGCCCAGGCGGCCCAGGCGGCCCAGTGGGGCACCGGCGGGGGCGCCCAGCCGTGGCCGGCCGGCGGGGAGGGCGGCGCCGGTGGGGTCGCGTACGACGGCGGCCCGGCGTAGACGACCTCCTCGGTCTGGGTGTCCGGGTCGGCCCAGGGGCTGCCGGAGGTGGTCCCGGGGGTGGTCACAGCGCCGCCGCCAGCGCCCGGCCGGCCACCCGGCCGGAGAACAGGCAGCCGCCGAGGAAGGTGCCCTCCAGCGACCGGTACCCGTGCACGCCCCCGCCGCCGAAGCCGGCGACCTCCCCGGCGGCGTACAGGCCGGGGAAGACCGCGCCGCCGGGCCGCAGCACCCGGGCGGAGAGGTCGGTCTCCAGCCCGCCGAGGGTCTTGCGGGTCAGCAGGTTGAGCCGGACGGCGATCAGCGGGCCGGCCTCGGGGTCGAGCAGCCGGTGCGGCGGGGCGACCCGGATGAGCTTGTCGCCGAGGTAGCTGCGGGCGCCGCGGACGGCGGTCAGCTGCAGGTCCTTGGTGAAGGCGTTGTCGACCGCGCGGTCGCGGGCGAGCACCTCGCGCTCGACGGTGGCGAGGTCGAGCTCGGGGGTGCCGCCGGTGACGCGGTTCATGCCGGCGACCAGCTCGGGCAGCGTGGTGGCGGTGACGAAGTCCTCGCCGCGGTCGAGGAAGGCCTGCACCGGGGCGGAGACGCCGGCCCGGACCCGGTTGAGCAGCAGCCGGAGGTCCTTGCCGGTCAGGTCGGGGTTCTGCTCGGAGCCGGAGAGGGCGAACTCCTTCTCGACGATCTTCTTGGTGGCGACGAACCAGGTGTGCTCGTACCCGGTCGCGCCGATGTGGGCGAGGGTGCCGAGGGTGTCGAAGCCGGGGAACAGCGGGACCGGCAGCCGGGTGCCGGTGGCGTCGAGCCACAGCGACGAGGGCCCGGGGAGGATGCGGATGCCGTGCCGGTCCCAGACCGGCGAGTGGTTGGCGATGCCCTCGGTGTAGTGCCACATGCGGTCGCCGTTGATGACGTGGGCGCCGGCGGCCTCGGTGGCCTGCAGCATCAGCCCGTCGACGTGGGCGGGCACCCCCGACAGCAGCCGCTGCGGCGCGGGGCCCAGCCGGGCCGGCCAGTTCCTGCGCACCAGCTCGTGGTTGCCGCCGATGCCGCCGGAGGTGACGACGACGGCCTGCGCGGCGATCTCGAACTCCCCGACCGGCGTGCGCGAGCTGGCCTCGCCGCGGGCGGCGCCGCTGGGCTCGAGGACCTCGCCGCGGACCCCGGTGACCGCGCCGCCGGTGACGACCAGCCCGGTGACCCGGTGGCGGAAGCGCAGCTCGACCAGCCCGCGGTCGACCGCGGCGCGCACCCGGCGGGCGAACGGCTCGACGATGCCCGGGCCGGTGCCCCAGACGATGTGGAACCGCGGCACCGAGTTGCCGTGGCCGGTGGCGGTGTAGCCGCCGCGCTCGGCCCAGCCGACGACCGGGAAGAAGCCGACGCCCTGCTCGCGCAGCCAGGCCCGCTTCTCCCCCGCGGCGAACTGCAGGTAGGCCTCGGCCCACTGCCGCGGCCAGTGGTCCTCCTCGCGGTCGAAGCCGGCGGTGCCGAACCAGTCCTGGCGGGCCAGCTCGAGGGAGTCGCGGACCCGGAGGCGGCGCTGCTCGGGGGAGTCGACGAGGAACAGGCCGCCGAAGGACCACCAGGCCTGGCCGCCGAAGGAGGCCTTCGGCTCCTGCTCGACGAGCACCACCCGCTTGCCGGCGTCGGCCAGCTCGGCGGTCGCCACCAGCCCGGCCAGCCCTGACCCCACCACGACGACGTCTGTGTCCACCACGGCGGGCACGCTAGCGGCCGCGCGGCCGCCCGCGGTCCGGACGGGCCGTCGCCGCCGGCGGGATCCCCCGGCGGGGTCAGGTCTCCCGGGCGCGTCGCTGGGCGCGCGCGTCGGCCAGCCACCGGCCCACCGGCGGGGACAGCGCCAGCCCCGCGGCGAGCACCGGGCACAGCGCCAGGACGAACGGCCCCGGGCCCACCGGGTCCCCGACCGACCGGGCCGTGGCGACCACCAGTCCGGCGACGGCGCAGGCGACCAGCGCGGAGACGACCAGCGGCACCCGGCCGCGCCGGAGCAGGAACCAGGTGAGGGCGAACAGCTGCAGGAAGGGCGGGACCACCAGCAGGATCACGGTGAACCACTCGCGTCCGGCGTCGGCCTGCAGCCCGCCGAGCGCGTAGACCAGGAAGGCCACGATCGCCAGCGGCAGGACGCCCAGCCCCGCCAGGAGGGCGGCGGCGACGGCGGGCACGGGGGTCCGCGGGGCGGGGCTCATGCGGCGGAGCCTAGGACCAAGCAGCCCAGGACCCGGCAGCCCAGGACCCGGCAGCCTGGACCTGACAGCTCAGGACCCGACGCGCTGAGGCTCGCCGGCCGAGGACCGCCGCCACGAGGCGTGCAGCCGGGCGTAGGGCCCGACGGCGTCGACGAGGTCGGCGTGCGTCCCCCGCTGCACGACCCGTCCGGCGTCGACGACGAGCACCTCGTCGGCGCGCTCGGCGGTGGACAGCCGGTGGGCGATCGTCAGCGTGGTGCGGCCCTCGGTGAGCCGGTCGAGGGCGAGGGTCAGCCGCCGCTCGGTGGCCGGGTCGACGGCGCTGGTGGCCTCGTCGAGGACGAGCAGGTCGGGGGCGGCGACGTGCGCGCGGGCGATGGCGACCAGCTGCCGCTCCCCCGCCGACATCGAGTCACCGCGCTGCCCCACCGGCGTCGCCACGCCGTCGGCCAGGCCGCGCACCCAGTCGCCGAGGCCGAGCTCCTCGAAGGCCGCCGTCACCTGCGCGTCGGTGAGGCCGGGCCGGCCGTAGCGGACGTTGTCGGCGACGGTCGCGTCGAAGAGGAACCCGTCCTGCGGCACCATCCCGACCCGCCGGCGCAGGGAGGCGAAGGCGACGTCGGTCAGCGGCACCCAGCCGGCGGCGTCGGAGCCGAGCAGCACCCGGCCCTCGGTGGGGTCCATGAGCCGGGTGACCAGCTTGGCCAGCGTCGTCTTCCCGGAGCCGGTCTCGCCGACGACGGCGTAGCTGCGGCGCGGCGCCAGGGTGAGGTCGACGTCCTGCAGCGCGGGCCGCGCGCCCTCCGCGTAGCGGAAGCCGACGTGCTCGAGGCGGACGCCCAGCGGCCCGGCGGGCAGGTCGCGGGCGGCGCCGGTGGCGGCCGGGTCGCGGACGTCGGGCTCGGTGTCGAGGACGTCGAGCACGCGGCGGAACCCGGCGAGGGCGTTCTGCGCCTCGTTGAGCACCTCGCTGGCGGTCTGCACCGGCGCGACGAAGAGCGTGACGAGGAACAGGAAGGCGATCAGCGTGCCGGCGCTGATGTGGCCGGCCAGGCCCAGCAGCACGCCGACGACGACCACCGCGGCGTTGGCGATCGCGGCGACGAACTCGCCGCTGACGAACACCGCCGCGGTGACCTTCTGCGCGTCGACCTGGGCGCGGTAGTGGCGGCCGATGGAGCGGTCGAGCCGGGCGGCGGTGCGCTCGCGGATGCCGTAGGCGCGCACGGTCGGGGCGCCGACGACGGACTCCGAGACCGCGGCCAGCACGTCGCCGACCCGCTCGCGGACCACGCCGTAGGCGACGGCCAGCCGCTTGGCGAACCAGCGGACGGCGAAGCCCAGCGGCACGAAGCAGACCAGCACCAGCAGGGTCAGCTGCCAGGAGTAGACGGCCATGACCGCCGTCGCCACGACCAGCTGGCCGAGGCTGACCACGCCGAGCACGCCGCCCCACTGCATGAACGTGGACAACTGGTCGACGTCGCTGGTGACGCGGGAGACCAGGGAGCCGCGGCGCTGCCCCTGCTGGTGCAGCACCGACAGGTCGTGGACGTGCCGGAAGGCGCGCGAGCGCAGCCCGGCGAGCGCGGTCTCGGTGGTGCGGAACAACCGGACGTTCATCCGGTAGACGGCCACGCCGGTGAGCAGCACGACGGCGGCGCAGACGAGCACCAGCGTGCGGACCAGGCCGAGGTCGGGCCCGCCGGGGGCGAGCAGCCCGCGGTCGACCACCTGCTGGACGGCGATCGGCACGACCACCCGCCCGGCGGTGGCGACCAGCGCGAGGGCGAAGGTGGCCGGCAGCCCGCGGCGGAACTCCGGCATCGCCCGCAGCCCGCGGCGCAGGGTCGCGAACGCACCCTCCCGGGGGCCGGTCACGCCGCCGCCTCCGCCTGCGAGTAGGCGCGCACCAGGGCCGCGTAGCCGGGGACGGCGGCCAGCAGCTCCTCGTGGCTGCCGCGCGCGGTGACGCGACCGTTCTCGAGCCAGACCACCTCGTCGGCGAGGGCGATGGTGGCCTGCCGGTAGGCGACCACGACGACGGTGGAGGGCCGGTCCGCCGACCGCAGCGCGTCGAGGATGCGGGCCTCGACGGCGGGGTCGACGGCACTGGTGGCGTCGTCGAGGACGAGCAGCCGGGGCCGGCGGACGACGGCACGGGCCAGCGCGATCCGCTGCCGCTGCCCGCCCGACAGCGTGGCGCCGCGCTCGCCGACGCGGGTGTCGAGGCCCTCGGGCAGCCGGTCGACGAAGTCCTCGGCGGCGGCCACCCGCAGCGCGGCGCGGACGTCGTCGTCGGTGTAGGGGCCGCCGAGGGTGACGTTGCCGCGCACGGTGTCGTCGAAGAGGAACGTGCCCTGCGGGACGAAGGCGGCCTGCGCGCTGACCTCGCCCTCGCGCAGGCTGCGCACGTCGACGCCGTCGAGCAGCACCTCCCCGCTCGCGGGGTCGACCAGCCGCACGAGCAGCCCGGCGAGGGTGGACTTCCCCGACCCGGTCGGCCCGACGACGGCGACGGTGGTGCCGGCGGCGACGTCGAAGGTGACGCCGGAGAGCACCGGCCGCGCGGCGCCGTCGAAGGCGTGGTCGACCGCGCGCAGGGCCAGGCCCGCCCCGCCGTCGTCTCGCACGGCCGTGCGCGCCCCGTGCGGCGTCTCCCCGGTGGCGTCGAGGACGGGGGTGACCCGGTCGAAGCCGGCCAGGGCGCGCGGCAGGTCGGCGAGCACCCAGCCGATCGCGCGGATGGGCAGCGCGAGCAGGGTGAACAGGTAGGCGACGCTGACCAGGTCGCCGGCGTCGGTGCCGCCGGAGGCGACCCGGCCGGCGCCGACGAGCAGCACGGCGAGCGTGCCGAGGCTGGGCAGCGCCTCCATCATCGGGTCGAACAGCCCGCGCACCCGGCCGACGGCGACCAGCCCGTCGCGCAGCTCGTACGCGCGCCGGCCGAACCGGTCGGCCTCGACGTCCTCGCGGCCGAGGGTCTTGACCACCAGGCCCGCGTCGAAGCTCTCGTGGGCGATCTCGCTGACCTCGGCGCGCAGCTGCTGGGCCCGCCGCATGCGCGGGCTCATCACCTGCGAGTAGACGACGTTGACGGCGAAGACCAGCGGGAAGACGACCAGGCCGACCAGCGCGAGCACCGGGTCGGTGGCCACCAGCGCGCCCACGGTGATCCCGATCATGATCAGCGCGCCGCACGCGAAGGGCAGCGGCGAGACGAAGAACCAGGCGGCCTCGACGTCGGAGTTGGCGTTGGACAGCAGCTGGCCGGTGGGGTGGCGCTGGTGCCACGACAGCGGCAGCCGCAGGTACTGGGCGGTGACCCGGCGGCGGTAGTCGGCCTGCAGCCGGTAGGCCATGATCCCGGCGAACAGCCGCCGGCCGAGGATGCCGAGGATCTTCAGCAGCGCCACGCCGAGCACGACCGCGACGGCGAGGGTCAGGGCCCCGGCGGTGGTGTCGCCCTGGTCGAAGGCCGGCAGCACCACCCGGTCGGTGAGCTCGCCGATCACGAAGGCCGACAGCACCGTCATCGCGCCGTAGAGGCCGCTGGCCAGGACGGCGAGCGTGAACATCCCCGGCTGCTCGGCGATCGCGCGGCCGACGTGGCGCAGTCCCCGCCGGACGACGGCGTCTCGAGCGGGGGGCACGGGTCTCCTCGGGATCGGGTCGCGGCAGCGTGCCGCGCGTACTTAGTCACGCTAACCGATCGGTGCCACGGGGGCCGCCGCGTTTCCGGGGAGCGCACCGTCGGTAACCCGCCGCCGTGACCGATGCTTCCCACCCGTTCGCCGCGCGCGAGCGCGCGGCCCTCGCCGACCTGCTCGCCGACCTGGGGCCCGACGCCCCGACCTGCTGCGAGGGGTGGACGACGGCGCACCTGGCGGCGCACCTGGTCACCCGCGACCGGCGACCCGACGCGCTGCCGGGCTACGCGCTGGAGCGCACCCCGGTGGGCGGGCGGGCGCACGCGTACTCCGCGCGGCTGGAGGAGCGGCTGCGCACCTCGACGCCCTACGAGCAGGTGGTGACCCGCGTCCGGCAGGGCCCGCCGCCGTGGCTGCCGGCGGGCTGGGCGCCGGTGGCGGCGCTGACCGACACCGCCGAGTTCGCGATCCACCACGAGGACGTGCGGCGCGCCCAGCCGGACTGGGAGCCGCGGGCGCTGCCGCTGGCCGACGCCGACCGGCTGTGGGGCGCCGCGCAGCTGTTCGCCCGCACGGTCGCGCCGCGGTACCCCGGCGGGCTCGTGCTGCAGCGCAGCGACGTCCCCGGCCCGGGCAGGCGGATCCGCGGGGGCGGCGACGTCACCACCGTCGAGGGCGAGCCGCTGGAGGTGCTGCTGTGGGCCACCGGCCGGCGCGGCGTCGCCCGGGTCGCCGTCCGGGGCGGCGCCCCCGCCGCCTGAGGGCGCGCACTTTCGCGGACGTGCACGGATCGTCCGTGCACTTCCGCGGAAGTGCACGCAGATCCAGCCCGGCCGTCAGCGCAGGGGCGTGTCCGCGGCCGTCCGCACTGGGACGCCGGCCCGCGCCAGCGCCTGCTTGACGTCGCCGATCCGCAGCGTGCCGAAGTGGAAGACGCTCGCGGCGAGCACCGCGTCGGCGCCGGCCTCGACGGCGGGCGGGAAGTGCTCGACCGCGCCGGCGCCGCCGCTGGCGATCACCGGGACCGACACCTCGCGGCGGACCGCGCGGATCAGCTCGGTGTCGAAGCCGGCGCGGGTGCCGTCGGCGTCCATCGAGTTGAGCAGCACCTCCCCCACCCCGAGCGCGGCGGCCTGCACCACCCACTCGACGGCGTCGCGGCCGGTGCCGCGCCGCCCGCCGTGCGTGGTGATCTCGAAGCCCGAGTCGGTGACGGCGCCGTCGCGGACCCGGCGGGCGTCGAGGGAGAGCACCAGCACCTGGTTGCCGAAGCGGTCGGCGATCTCGCCGATGAGCTCCGGCCGGGCGACGGCGGCGGTGTTGACGGCGACCTTGTCCGCGCCGGCCCGCAGCAGCCGGTCGACGTCGTCGGGGCTGCGCACCCCGCCGCCGACGGTCAGCGGGATGAACACGCTCTCGGCGGTGCGGCGGACGACGTCGTAGGTGGTCTCGCGGTCCCCGGAGCTGGCGGTGATGTCGAGGAAGGTGAGCTCGTCGGCGCCCTCGGCGTCGTAGACGCGGGCCATCTCGACCGGGTCGCCGGCGTCGCGCAGGTCGACGAAGTTGACGCCCTTGACCACCCGGCCGGCGTCGACGTCCAGGCACGGGATGACCCGCACGGCGAGGCTCACGACCCCGCTCCCCGCACCGCGTCGGCCTCGAACTCGACCAGCATGTCCGGGTGCAGCAGCGAGGCCACGCCGATCATCGCGCTGGCCGGCCGGACGGCGCGGAAGACCTCACCGTGCTCGCGCGCGACCTCCTCCCAGCGGGAGGTGTCGGTGACGTACACGCGGGTGCGGACGACGTCGGCGGGGGTCAGCCCAGCGCTGGCCAGCGCGTCGACGAGCACCCCGAGGGCGACCCGCGCCTGGGCGCCGACGTCGCCGGGGTGCACGACGACGCCGTCGACGGTGGCGGTGCAGCCGCTGACCCAGGCCTGGTCCCCCACGACGACGACCCGGCTGTAGCCGACGAGCTCCTCCCACGGCCCGCCGGAGCCGATGCGCTGCGCGGTCACGCCGCGGCCTCCCGGGTGACCGCGAGTGCCTCGGGGAGCGTGAAGGCGCCGGCGTAGAGGGCCTTGCCGACGATGGCGCCCTCGACGCCCACCGCGGTCAGCCCGGCCAGTGCCCGGACGTCGTCGAGCGAGCTGACCCCCCCGGAGGCGACCACCGGCTTCGGGGTGGCGGCGCAGACGTCGCGCAGCAGGTCGAGGTTGGGGCCGCGCAGCGTGCCGTCCTTGGTGATGTCGGTGACGACGTAGCGGGCGCAGCCCTCGGCGTCGAGGCGGGCGAGGGTCTCGAACAGCTCGCCGCCCTCGCGGGTCCAGCCGCGGGCGGCCAGCCGGGTGCCCCGCACGTCGAGGCCGACGGCGATGCGGTCGCCGTGCTCGGCGATGGCGCGGGCGCACCACTCGGGGGACTCCAGCGCGGCGGTGCCGAGGTTGACCCGGCGGCAGCCGGTGGCCAGGGCGGCGGCCAGCGACTCGTCGTCGCGGATGCCGCCGGAGAGCTCGACGTCGACGTCGAGGGCGCCGACGACGCGGGCGAGCAGCTCGCGGTTGCTGCCGCGGCCGAAGGCGGCGTCGAGGTCGACCAGGTGCACCCACCCGGCGCCGTCGCGCTGCCACTGCAGTGCGGCGTCGAGCGGGTCGCCGTAGGAGGTCTCGCTGCCGGCCTCCCCCTGCACGAGCCGGACGGCCTGGCCGTCGGCGACGTCGACGGCGGGGAGCAGCTGGAGGGTCGGCACGGCGTCCAGCGTAGGGACCGGCCCACCGTGAGCTGCCTCGCCCACGGCAGGCTGGCGGGCGTGGAGTTCGCCGACGTCGTCCGCAGGCGCCGCATGGTGCGCGACTACGACCCCGACCGGCCGGTGCCGCCGGAGGTGCGGGAGCGGTTGCTCGAGCACGCGACCCGGGCGCCGTCGGCGGGGTTCACGCAGGGCTGGGCGTTCCTGGTGCTCGAGTCGGCGGCCGACCGGGAGCTGTTCTGGTCGGTGACCGCCTCCGAGGGCGCGCCCGACGGGTGGCTGACGCGGATGCGGCGGGCGCCGTTGCTGATCGTGCCGCTGTCGTCGAAGCAGGCCTACCTCGACCGCTACGCCGAGCCGGACAAGGGCTGGACCGACCGCGACGAGACCCGCTGGCCGGTGCCGTACTGGGACGTCGACGCCGGGATGGCCGCGCTGATGGTGCTGCTGACCGCCGTCGACGAGGGCCTCGGCGCCTGCCTGTTCGGTGTCCCGGCCGAGCGGTTCGGGGCCTTCCGGGCGGCGTTCGGCGTCCCGGCCACCCACCGGCCGGTCGGGGTGGTGTCGGTCGGGTACCCGGGGAGCGACGACCGGCGCTCGCCGTCGCTGCGGCGCGGCCGGCGGGGTCTCGACGAGGTCGTGCACCGCGGGCGCTGGTTGACTCCCGGCCCGTGACCTCCTCGCGCGCGGTGCTGGTGACCGGTGGCTCCCGCGGCATCGGGCGGGCGATCGCCCGGGCCTTCGCCGCCCGCGGCGACCGGGTGGCCGTGCACTGGGGCGCCTCCCGCGAGCGGGCCGAGGCCGTGCTGGCCGAGCTGCCCGGGTCCGGGCACGTGCTGGTGCAGGCCGACATGGCCGACGCCGGGTCGGTGGGCGCGATGGTCGACGCCGCCGCCGACGCCCTCGGCGGGCTCGACGTGCTGGTCAACAACGCCGGGGTGTTCGTGGCCTCCCCGCCGCTGCGCTCCTCCTACGACGAGTGGCAGCGGGTGTGGGAGCAGACGCTGGCGGTGAACCTGGTGGGCGCGGCCCACGCCACCTTCCGCGCGGTGCCGCACCTGCGGGCCGCCGGCGGTGGCGCGGTGGTCAACGTGTCGAGCCGCGGCGCGTTCCGCGGGGAGCCGGACAACCCGGCCTACGGCGCCTCGAAAGCCGGCCTCAACGCCTTCGCGCAGTCGATGGCGCTGGCGCTGGCGCCGCTGGGCATCTCGGTGACCGCCGTGGCGCCGGGCTTCGTGCAGACGGAGATGGCGCGGGAGGTGCTCGACGGCCCCGGCGGGGACGCCGTGCGCGCGCAGTCGCCGTTCGGGCGGGTGGCGCGGCCGGAGGAGGTGGCCGCGGCGGTCCTGTGGCTGGCCTCGCCCGAGGCACGGTTCAGCACCGGCACGATCGTCGACGTCAACGGGGCGTCCTACCTGCGCAGCTGACCCCGGTCACCCCCCGCGGGGGCTGCCACCCGGTGGGCCGGTGGCGAGGCCGGGACCGAGCCCCGGTGCGGCCGGTCGCCGCTCAGAACGGGCAGCCCGCGGTCGGCGGATCGGCACCCGCGGTCCCACCGGGAGGGGCGCCGGCCCGGACCGGTGGCGCGTCGACGACCCGCGGCGGATCGGTGACCCGGGTGACGCCCGAGGGCGTGGTCACCTCGAGCCGGCCGCCGGGCAGCAGCCGGAAGCGCCAGCCGGGGGCGTGGGTCTTCAGCCGGTGGTGCCGGCGGCAGAGGCAGCACAGGTTGTCGCAGCCCGTGGCGCCGGCCGGCCAGGGGGTGCAGTGGTCGAGGTCGGTGCGGCCGACCCGCCGGTTGCAGTGCGGGTGGCGGCACCGGCGGTCGCGGACCGCCACGAACCGGCGGTGGCCGGCGCGGGGACGGTAGTGCGGGGTGTCCGGCGGCCGGCGCAACCCCTGACCGCGGGCGCCCCGCTCCACCGCCCGACGGGTGCCCACGGCGACCAGGTCACCGGCCCGGTCGTGGACGGCGAACTCCAGCGTGCCGCCGTCCGGGCGTTCCAGTCCCAGCGCACCGACCTCGGCGAGCAGCGCCCGGCACTGCGAGGCGCCGACCGGGTGCCCGTCGACCTCGGCCGGCTCGTCCCCGCCGCCCAGCGCGGACAGGGTCGCGTGCACGACGAGCGTCACGCCGATCGCCGGACGCCGGACCCAGGGCCGCAGCACGAGGTCGCGGAACACCTCGCTGCGCAACTGCCCGATCGGCCGGTCGTCGCCACCGTCGCGGACCTGGCGCGCCCAGGCGTCGATCGCCGTCCCGCACGCCGCGGCCTCGGCCAGCGGCAGGTCGGCCACCAGCCGCGCCATGCCGTCCTCGGTCGGCCACCAGCGGACGTCGGCGGCCGCCCGGGCCCGCCGGTGCCGCCGCTCGCGGGCGTGAGCGTCCAGCCGGTCGATCCGCCGGCGCAGGGCGGCGCGGAGCCGGGCGGGCGTCTGTCCGGCCGCGCCCGGCAGCACGTCGGACTCCACCCGGGCGGCCAGCGCCTGGTCCAGCGGCTCGAGCAGGTCGACGACCGCCTCGGCGCGCTCCTCGTCGATCTCGCCGCGGCGAAGCGCCTCGAGGGTGGCCGGGAACCGCCGGGTGAGCGCCAGCGACGTCCGGACCAGGCGGGCGACCCGGCGCTCGCCGTAGGGGTGCACCAGGCCGAGCTCGCAGGGCAGCCACTCGCTGACGTCCATCACCTCGGGCACGGCGTCCTCGGGCACGGCGTCCTCGGGCACGGCGTCCTCGGGCACGGCGTCCTCGGGCACGGCGTCCTCGGGCACGGCGTCCTCGGGCACGGCGTCCTCGGGCACGGCGTCCTCGGGCACGGCGTCCTCGGG